>JAGPUY010000414.1 GCA_018067265.1 Oceanihabitans sp.
TAACGGTATTCCGTTAATTATTTGATGTTAAGGTTTAATGAAAAAATTGCTAAAGATGTTGTACCAGAACCAACTAGTCTTTGTCCCCATATTTCGATATAATCATTTGGAGCAAGCTCTACAGTTCCAGAAATAGAATTACTAGAAATATCTAACGTATTATTAACTCGCATTAATGTATTTGTTTCTACCAACGTTGTGGATCCATTTTTTCTAATAAAAAAGGCGTAATAATTACCTACAGCAGTATTCCCTCTAACAGATAACGATGCACTAATTTGAAATGTTCTAGTTTTTTTACCTAAATAGGTTAATCTATTATCTTGAGGAGAAGAAACCCGCATTAAGTTTACTGCGGTAGTAGAATTTGAACTACCATTTCCAGACAAATTTAACGCACTTCCATCAGAAACACTTTGTAAAAAACCAGTAGTAATCGTTCCGTCGTAATAAATATTACCCGTTGCCACCTCATCCGATTCTACAGGTATTCCTGGACAATTTACCGTCCATGCACTAGTAAAATTATAACCAGGATAAGAACCTGTAGTATACTTTTTTATGTATTGTGTACTAGTACCATTAAAACTGGCCCCTGTTAATATACCACTTTCAACCACAGGATTAGTACTAACATCAATACCAATAGCAGCACCGTCTACTTGAGAAAAACCACCTTGTTTTTCTAAAATATTGAAAGTCCCTGTAAATGTTTCATACGTCCCTAAATTATTAGAAAACCAACCCATATTACTTAATAATAAATGGGTAATATTACTATAGGTTATTCCCGTTGTATTTCCTGAATACTGTATAATACTTAAAAATGCTAATCCATAGCCATCAATAGTACCTACAGATGTTGAATTTTTAACAATAGCATCTCTAAAAACAAAACTTTCGGCCGCAGTTCCCGTCAGATTAAAAACAGTTCCTCCTGTCGCGGTAAGTGTCACGTTTTTTATACTTCCTCCTGTACTTCCCACAAACATAGTTCCTCCAGATTTTGTCAACGCATCTTCACTGGTATCTATCCCTGCTATATAAGCGTTATTTAAATCTATGGATTGTGCCAAAGTAACCATCCCATTTATTTCATATAAAGTATCTGAAGACAATAAATATTTGCTTCCTCCTCCAGCAGCAAGCTCATCACTTAAATCTGCTGCTGAGTTTATGATTTTATGTTTGTTTCTAGATTTTGAATCCATTTTTGTCCAAGCACTAGAATTATAAAAATAAAATGCATTTTCAGTAATATCAAATACTAGCAAACCATTTGCTGGGCTAGAAATCGCTATTCGCTCTGCGGATGTCATTCTTGGGGCCAACATACCTTTATCGGTAGAGGTTAGATCTAACATCGCTGAAGGATCTGGAGTTAACGTACCCACTCCTACTTGAGCAAATGCGTTATAATTACAACTAGCAAAAATTGCTATGGTTAATACGGTTAATCGTAGGTTAAGTTTTTTCATAATTAATAGGTTAAGATTTTTTGAGTTAATTCACTACTTGGTGTTTCTACTTTTACAAAATAAATTCCGTCACTTTGGTTAAATGGTATTTCTATTCTGTCTTTATTACTAAGGTTAGTATCTAGCTTTAGAACTTCTTGTCCTAAAATATTAAATATTGCTATCTTTTTTAATGCAAGTCTATCCTGATTATTTACTACTATATTATTATTTCCATCATAAAAAATCTTGATATGTTTCGCTTCTTCGGCGTCCATAGACAGTGTTTCTTGCGGCGTAAAAACAATAGAATATCTATCTAAATACTCTCCTATTGGTAAATTGACATTAAAGCTGGACCCAGTTAAACTATGTGTAGTATTTAATAAATTATCTTTTAAATAAATTGGCCCTAAAAAATTCTCTATTTCATCAATCATAATTTGATGAGAGCCAGCTTCGCTAATTAACAACCCTAATGGCAATTCTAATGCTTCATTAAAACCACCTAATCCTTGTATAGCATATTTTTTATTTACATCATTCTCAATTATAAAAAATAATTCATCCTCTCTATACCCATTCAACACTGCATCATAACCTAGGTTATAATCAACATCTGCAGTAGAGCTAGGCATAAAAGCTAAAAGTAATTGTCTATGAAATCCTTCAGGATCCTCATAACCTATTCGTATATATTGATTATTCACAGTCAATTCTGGATCTGCATCTGCATCTGCATCCTCTGACGATCTATAAAAAACAGCTTCTCCTAAAGATTCTCTTTTGAATTTTCTTTGGGTATTATCAAAAACAACAGACCCACTTCCATAAGCACTAACAAAAAAACCTTGACCAACTGGTACATATCGTTTAGGAGCTGTAACACTTCCCGAATTACCAATACCTCCAATTAAAGGTGAAGAAACAGAAGGAGGAATACCTCCTGATAAATTACGTACAGCGTAACCACCTAAATAATCTGTAGTTGCATGAGAGGTTGAACCTCCATCTACCCAAAAATAAAGTGCATCAAACATGGATAAATTATCATTTATAAATTTAGTTGCATCTAATGCCGAAGGATACGGATTACCTAATAAAGATTCTTCTCCAGAATTTATAGGCATAATATATTCCCCGTTATTAGGTGTTCCATAGAATACATAATTTTGATTCGCCGAAAGCGTATTACTCCCTTTCATAGTATAACCCTCACCTGGATTTAAAGGGCTACTACCATTTAAACTAATCCAATCTCCATATGCTCCAGTTCCCTGTAAATACTTATATATCCATCTCGTATTAATGGTCATGGAAGTAGTTACATTACTACTACCATCTAATACAGACGGCTCTCCATTATAAGGTGAACTACCACTAAACAACATTTGCTGGGGAGTAAATGGGTTTTGAATGGCATCTGTACCATCATA
>JAGPUY010000403.1 GCA_018067265.1 Oceanihabitans sp.
GCAGGAATTGAAGTATTAGAAGCACGAATAGGATATTTAGCCTATGCACAAGAAATAGCTAGTGCCATGCTTAAAAGACAACAAGCTACAGCAATAGTTGCTGCTAGACATAAAATTGTAGAAGGCGCTGTTAGTATGGTGGAAATGGCTTTGGACGAATTAGGTAAAAAGAACATTGTCGATTTAGATGATGAACGAAAAGCAGCAATGGTAAGTAACCTAATGGTGATCCTTTGTGGAGATAAAGATGCATCTCCTGTTTTAAACACAGGTACTTTAAATCAATAATCAATATATTTACAAATAAACGTATTAAGATAATTAACAATTTAAATGGCTAAAAAAAAGGCTTTTGCATTACGTATAAATGAAGATATGATCAAAGCTATTGAAAAATGGGCTGCGGATGAATTCCGCAGCACTAATGGCCAAATCGAATGGATGCTTCATGAAAGTTTAAAAAAGGCAAAGAGAAATCCTAAAAAAAGAAATTCAGAGGAAAACGATTAACTAACTATTTCTTTTCTTTTTTAGGTAAAAATAGTTTAACAAACTTCACTACTAGTAAAGCCGCTAGACCAACTATTAATCCCACAATAAAGTCTCTTAACGTACCTGGAAGCTGTTCTAAAAAGTGGTGAAAAAAGTCCACATTATGGACAAATATTCCTCCAGCAACTAGAATTAAAGCAATAGTACCAATTACTGATAAACTTCTAATAACTATTGGTAATGCTTTAATCAAAAAGTTACCTATAAATTTTGAAACACTTTTTTCTTTAGTACTTAAACTGACTAGCTTATATCCAAAATCATCCATTCTAACAATTAATGCTACAATACCATAAACACCAATGGTAGCAATAATTGCCACAATAGAAACTACTAATATTTGAAATAGAATTGGTCTTCCTAAAACGGTACCTAAGGCAATGATTACAATTTCCACAGACAAAATAAAATCGGTGAATATTGCGGATTTCACTTTCTTTTTTTCTGCGATTTTTAATTCTTCTTCGCTAAGCATAGTTGCATCCACAACCACCGTTTCGGGTTTATGCGGCACAATAAACTCGTATATTTTTTCTGCTCCTTCGAAAGCTAAATAAATTCCACCTAAAATTAAAGCCAATGTAATTGCCCAAGGCGCAAAAGCACTCAGCAGAAACGCGATTGGTAAAATAATTAATTTATTAAGCGCAGAACCTTTGGTAATGGCCCACAAAACCGGAATTTCTCTATTGGCAACAAAACCAGTAGCTTTTTCAGCATTTACTGCTAAATCATCCCCTAAAATACCTGCTGTTTTTTTTGTGCTAATTTTACTCATCACAACAACATCGTCCATTAAAGCCGCTATATCATCTAATAATGCAAAAAATCCTGAAGCCATCTACTTTTCTATTTTTTATTGAAGTTTACTATTGGAATGCGTTAAATGTTTTTAGCATTTAATAAAGATAAAACGATGTAAAGCAATATAATTAAAGGGATTGCAGCAAAATGCAACACCACCAAAAACACCAAACTTAAAAGTATAAAGATATAGCGTATTGCATTGTCTTTAAAACCATAGTTCTTAAATTTTAAAGCGAAGAGTTTTATACTACTATTTAATAAGTAACAGCTTAAAACAGTTACTGCTAACAAAAACCATTTATTTAAAATAATAGCATTCATAGCGTCGCTATTTTGAAACTCTAAAATTAATGGTAAAGATATAATTAGTAAAGTATTTGCTGGTGTTGGCAAACCTTTAAAATAAGATTGCTGATCAGAATCAATATTAAATTTAGCCAATCTATATGCAGAAGCCATGGTAATAAACAAACCTACTAATGCTATTGGAACAATTTTAAAACTTTCCCATTGCATAAAAGAACTCCAAGAAGAAAACTGTATTCCCGGACCTTCACTAGCTAAAGAAAGTAATTTATACATTACAATACCAGGAGCCAAACCGCTAGTCACCATATCTGCTAGGGAATCTAATTGCACTCCTAATTCGCTTTGCACGTTTAGTTTTCTTGCGAAGAATCCGTCAAAAAAATCAAAGAATATACCCAGAAACACGAATACTGCCGAGGCAACAAATAAATTATTTACCGCTAATAGCACGGCAATGCTTCCGCAGAATAAATTTAATAAGGTTATAAAGTTTGGAATGTAGCTTTTTAGTTGCATAATTTTATATAAGATGTAAAAATAGCAAACAATTTTCGTCTAAAACAAAAGTTACACTATTTATACGTTGATTTTATTATCATGGAATGTCTATTTTTCCTTTTGAACTCCTTACAAAAAGCAATCGTATCTGTTGCTATACTTGCCTTTTATATAGGTAATAAAGAAGAAAAACAAGCTTTTATTTCCTATAATATGCAAAGTATAAATGGCATCAAACAATATCTATTGCTTTTTCAAGTTTAATATGTTGAAAAATAATGGCATATTTGTAAAAAAATTGTACTTGAAAAGACTACTAACGATACTACTATTAACTTTTTGCGTAACGATCTCTGCGCAAACCGTTCGAAAATATTCTAATGAATTTATGAATATTGGTGTGGATGCTGCGGCTTTAGGAATGAGCAACGCGGTAACCGCTTACTCACATGATGTAAATTCTGGTTACTGGAATCCTGCAGGATTAGTAAATATTGAAGACAAACAAATGGCATTAATGCACTCTAGTTACTTTGCAAATATTGCTAGTTATGATTATGCTGCTTTTGCCATGCCTTTAGATAATAATAGCGCTATTGGTATTTCGTTAATACGTTTTGCTGTCGATGACATTTTAAATACCACACAATTAATTGATGACGACGGAAACATAAACTACGACCGAGTTAGTTTATTTTCTACTGCAGATTATGGTGTGACTTTTTCGTATTCTAGAAAACTTCCTATTCCTGGTTTTAATTATGGTATAAATGCAAAAGTAATCCGTCGTGTAATTGGTAAATTTGCCAATTCTTGGGGATTTGGATTAGATGCTGCAATACAGTTTGAAACGAAGAATGAATGGAAATTCGGACTTATGGCAAGAGACATAACCACCACCTTTAATTCTTGGGCTATAGACGAAGACGAGTTTGCTAAAGTACAAGATGCCGTAGAAGGACAAAACCAAGAATTACCAGAAACTACAGAGCTTACCATTCCAAAATTACAATTTGGTGTTGCTAAAAAGTTTATTTACCGTTACGATTTCTCTATCCTTGCAGAGGTAGATTTAAATATTAGATTTGAACAAAACAATGACATAATCTCTACTTCATTTGCAAGTATTACGCCATCTGCCGGTTTTGAAGTTGGCTATATAGATATGGTATATTTAAGAGGTGGTGTTGGAAATTTTCAAAATGAATTACAAATAGATAATTCGGAAAGCTTAAGTTTTCAACCAAGTATTGGTCTTGGTTTTAAATACAAAGGGATTCAAGTAGATTACGCTTTTACAGATATTGGAGACCAAAGTGTTGCCTTATATTCTAACGTGTTTTCGCTAAAACTAGACTTAAGTATCTTTAGATAATTTAGTAATTCTCGCATGAAAAAACGATTCCTAGTTTTATTCTTTTTCTCCTTTGTACTCACACAAGCACAAAACGCATACGAAAACACCGAAATAAGTGTTTTAACTATTGGCCCAGGAACGTCGCTAAACGATGCTTTTGGACATAATGGGATTCGCGTTAAAACACCATATAGTGATGTGATCTATGACTACGGAAGGTTTCCGTTTAACGATCCTAATTTTTATTTAAATTTTGCCAGAGGAAAACTTTTGTACTCGCAAGGTTATAGTAATACCTATTCGGTAATCGATTTTTACAAAAGCCAAAATAGAACTATAAAAGAACAAGTTTTAGATTTTACAACGAAGGAAAAGCAAGACATGCATGCTTTTCTGGAAACCAAT
>JAGPUY010000450.1 GCA_018067265.1 Oceanihabitans sp.
AATGGTTACACGTAGACTTGTTTGAAAAGAATTTTGAAAATTTCGACATTCAGAAAACAGAAGAACAAGTCGGTGACAAAAAAATCATCACGTATCAAGTATCGAATTTAGATGCATATTATGATGAAAAAAGTTCTCCAGGACCAAGTTACATTTATCCACATGTTTTATTATTAGCAAAAGATTTCACCTATAAAGGCGAAAAACAAATCCTATTTAACGAAACAAAAGATCTATATACTTGGTACCGATCGCTTACCAAAGACATAAATACAGATAGTGAGTTATTAACTCAAAAAGTTACCGAGTTAACTGCAGATGCTACTTCCGACGAAGAAAAAATTAAAAACATTTACTATTGGGTACAAGACAATATTAGATACATCGCTTTTGAAGATGGTATTGCTGGCTTCAAACCAGAAACGGCAGAGAACGTACTTAAAAAAAGATATGGTGACTGTAAAGGAATGGCCAACTTAGCGAAAGAAATGTTGGTTATTGCTGGTTTTGACGCTAGACTAACTTGGATTGGCACCAAACGAATTGCATACAATTACAGCACGCCATCGCTTGCCGTAGATAACCATATGATCTGTACTTTACTTCAAGATGGTAAAAAGATATTTTTAGATCCTACCGAAAAGTTTAATGCCTTTGGCGAATATGCTGAAAGAATTCAAGGCAAACAAAGTATGATAGAAGATAACGATTCATTTTTACTAGAAGAAGTGCCAACAAGTACCTCTTCCCGTAACAAAGAGTCTTTTTTATTTAATGCAACCATTACAAACGAAGAAATAGAGGGTCTAGCCAGCAGAGCCTATGAAGGAGAAAGTAGAGCTGATTTTTTATATAACTTCAATAATTTAAAAAGCAATAAAAAACAGGAAGCACTAAAAGATTATTTAGCCAGCTATAATAGAAACGTTTTGATTAGTGATATAGAAACCTCTAACCTAGAAAATAGAGAAGCCAAAATTGATGTCAACTATGCTTTAAAACACAGCAATGCCGTTTCTTCTTTTGATAATGAAATGTATATTGATTTAGATTTCTATAAAGAATTTGACAACTATACTTTTGAAGAAAGACAGACCAACTACAATTTTGCTTACAAGAAAGATGTGCTTACCGAAATGCGTTTAAAAATCCCAGAAACATATACCGTTTCTACATTACCAGAATCTTTTACTGTGGATACTGTTAACTTTAAAATTAGTGTTTCTCTAGAAAAAGAATCCGACTACATTGTTTATAAGAAGGAATTCGAAATAAAAAAAGCAACGATTACTACAGATGATTTTGAAGCATGGAACGCTGCAATAACAAAATTAAATGCCATTTATAACGAACAAATAATTCTAACCAAGTCTTAACACATATGAATAAAGCATTACTTATAGCACTAGTATTTTTAATGAGTCTACCTACTTTCGCTCAAAAAAAATCGAAAGAACATTTAAAAAAAGAAGCTAGTGTAAAAGAATATATTTGGAGCGAGAAAAAAGACTTCCGCGCTATTACTATACCAGCTGATCTAGAAGATCAATCTGCAATAATACTATTTAGAGAAGTAAAATATATTTACAACAGACCGCATAATAGTATCGAATACACCAAAATAGAACACGAGCAAGTGAAACTATTAGACCAAGTTGCCGTGAATGATTTTTCAGAATTTAAATTCCAAAAAACAGCACACATCCAAGGTTTACTAAACACATTTATACTAGGTGTTAAAATCATTAAACCAGATGGTGAAGAAATTCAAATTGATGTAGACAACGAAGCGATAAAAGAAGAAGACGAAAATAAACTAGCCATTCCGAATCTGGAAAAAGGAGATATCTTAGATTATTACTTCTACTCCAATATCATTGTAAGTGAAAACGATTTGTATCAATTTGATGCTATCGAAGATATTGTTGGCGAGCATTATCCTATTCTAGATTTCAAATTTTCTTTAGAAACCGAAAAAGATTTCTTTGTGAGTTTAAACACCTATAATAATGCACCAGAATTAGAAACCTACGATGCACTTTCTAAAGAAAACAAGACAAGACTTTATGGTTTTAAAATGCAAAATGTAGCGTCTAATGATTTTCCAAGATGGTTTTATCCTTTAGTAGCACTTCCTGCATATAAGTTTCAAGTATTATTTGCTAGAACAAGAAAGCATGAAAAAAGAGCAAATGCATTTATGCCAACCGATGTAAATACCATTAAAAAGGACATTAATAAAGAAGAAATTTTTAATCTATACGAAGACAAATTCAGTCCGTATGGAAACCTTGGAGATGTAGAACGATTTTTAAAAGGCAAGGATTTTTTAAATGACGAACATAAAGTAACGGAAGCATTTTATTTTATTCGCCATAAATACTTCACCAATTATGTAGAAGCATTTGTGCTAGACGAAAGCGACATTATGTATCCGTATGGTTATTATAAAAATCCGATTATTTTTAATTCCGATGCGCAATTCATCAAATTCTTTGCAGCCTTTTTAAAAGATAATAAAATAGATTACGAAATATTAATTGCTACCAAAAGATACAATGGCCTAATTAAAGATTTACTTCTGGAAGACAATGTAGATTTTGTATTAAAAATTCTAACGGAAAAACCCTTATACATCGAGCATTTCAATCAATTTTCGACAGTGAACCAAATATCTTCTTTATTAGAAAACTCGGAGGCTTATGCTTTAAAAGTAGTAGATAGAAAACATATTGAAGATATTCAATTAACAAGTTTACCTGCCTCTAATCACAAAATAAATAACACTACAGAATCCATTGCGATTACATTGGAAGAAGATTTTTCTGGAATGCAAATAAACAGAATGTCGGCAACCACAGGACACAATAAAGTAGATGCACAAAAGGATCGATTAAATTTTTATGATTATATCTATAAAGATCATAAAAAGTATGGCACCAAACCTGTTTTAGATCAAGTTAAAAAGGAAAAAGATAGACTTCGTTATAAAAAAGAGTATAAAAGTTTATTAGATAAGCAAAAGGAAAAACAGCTCAAAGAATTAGAAAAGCAAACGGAAAGCGAATACGATTTAGAAGTGGAAGATTATACTTTTAAGGTGCTTAACAATGGCCGTTTTGGTGTAGAAGATCCTTTACAATTTGCAGAAGCTTTTACTTTAAAAGAAGAACTTATTCGAAAAGCGGGTAATAATTACATCCTTTTAATAGGAAAACTTATTGGCGGACAAGCAGATATCGACGAAGAACATAAACAACGAGATAACAATGTTTACATGAACTATCCAAGATCGTATAGCAACAATATATCCTTAACTATTCCGGAAGGTTATTCGCTACAAGGACTAGAAAAATTGAATAAAAACGTTCAAAATCAAACTGGAGGATTTACTAGTGAAGCAGTGGTTACCGATAATGTTTTAACCATTAAAACCAATAAATATTATCAAAACTATTTTGAACCCGCTGCAAACTGGCCAGACATGGTATCCTTTTTAGAAGAAGCATATTTATTTTATGAAGGTAAAATACTTCTTAAAAAGAACTAAATTTTATACTTTACCAACCTCAAATTATTTTCAACAAACAAAAAACTAATGAAAAAAATTATTTTAAGCTTCGCATTACTTATTGCAGGTACAACCGCTTTTTCGCAAGTAACCTTTAAACCAGGAGTTCGAACTGGTGCGAATTTCGCAAATATAAGTAACATAGATTATGACACGAAAACAGACTTTTACTTTGGTACTTTTTTAGAAATGCAATTAGCTAGTATTTATGCACTGCAACCAGAAATCACCTATTCTAGACAAGGAGCAAACAGTAACGTTTCTGGAGGAAGAGATTTAGAATTGCAATATGTAGGGTTATCTGTAATAAATAAATTTTCTCCAATTCCAGATGTTGGTTTGCATTTTCTAGTAGGACCTGGAATAGATATAAAAGTTGGTGATAATATTATAAACAATGATTCTTATGGATATTATTATGATTATAATGATGATACAGCTCCTGTAGATATTACATTTATTGGTGGAATTGGTTATGATTTCCCTTTTGGTTTATCTGTGGAAGCGCGTTACAAACAAGGTATTATTGATTATGATGACGGTTTTTCAGAATTTGGAGACAGTA
>JAGPUY010000457.1 GCA_018067265.1 Oceanihabitans sp.
AAGAATACCAAGGCTCTTGATTATTATTGCCGTTATTTCTATATTTTCTGTTTTCGGATTAAAACAAAAGCGTTTTAAAATAAAAGGCTTTTCTATAGAAAAAGTCATGGGATTTATTAAAAATATATCTTTAAAAATCAAGGTTTCCACCTTTGTCTTATCCCTTTTAAGGTACTTAGTTTTTTCCTTTCAGTTTTACTTTTTACTCGGTATTTTTGGTGTTGAACTTTCTTACTCTCAAGCCATGATTGCCATAACAAGTATGTATTTAATTAGCTCGGTAATTCCTTCCATATTTATTTTTGATGTTATTATTAAAGGAAGTATTGCGGTTTATCTTTTTACTAAAGTTGGTGTAAACGAATTCACTATTTTAAGTATTATTTTACTTATGTGGATTTTAAATTTTGTAATCCCAAGCATACTTGGGAGCTTTTATGTGATTACCTTTAAACTTCCAAAAACCAAACCAGAATGATCCTTTTACTATTTGTTGTTATTACACTTGTCTACGTATTTTTAATAGGAAGTTTAGCCATTGGTTTTGATAAAGTAAAGCCTTTTTCTTTGGAAGATGTAGAAGCCAAAACGACCTTTTCGGTGCTTATTCCGTTTAGAAATGAAGCGGAAAATTTACCAGAACTATTAAAGTCTATTGCTGCCTTGAAATATCCAAAACATTTATTTGAAGTTATTTTGGTAGATGATGCTTCTGAAGATGCTTCGGTTTCGGTTATTAAAAAGGTTCTCGATACCAATTCATCTACCGATAAATGCACTCGAACTGACATAAAGATTATAAATAATCAACGGGAAAGCAATTCGCCAAAAAAAGATGCAATAACTTCGGCAATACAAATTGCCAAGTATGATTGGATCGTTACTACCGATGCAGATTGCACTCTGCCTCCATTTTGGCTAGATACGTTAGATGCTTTTATTCAAAAAAAAGACGCGAATTTTATAGTTGCTCCGGTTACCTATAGCAATGTAAATTCGTTTTTAGATCGCTTTCAGTTATTAGATTTTTTAAGTCTGCAAGGCGCAACCATTGGTGGTTTTGGCATACACAAACCCTTTTTATGTAACGGCGCGAATTTAACCTATAAAAAAGATTTTTTTAAAGCGGTTCAAGGATTTCAAGGAAATACCAATATTGCAAGTGGTGATGATATTTTTCTGCTAGAGAAAGCCTTAAAACAAGATACGAAAAAAGTACATTATTTAAAATGTGAACATGCCGTTGTAACTACAGAAGCAGAAAAAACAATGAACGGTTTAATTTCACAACGTGTCCGTTGGGCTTCCAAATCTGCAAATTATAATAATAGCTTTGCTAAAGTTGTAGGATGCATTGTTTTATTAATGAACACTTCCCTTATTGCAGCGTTAGTAATTAGTATTGCTGGTGTTTTTAATTTTAAAGTGCTGTTGTATCTATTCCTAATTAAGTGTAGTATAGATTTTTTATTACTGTTTAAAACCGTTCGTTTTTACAACCAAGAATCCTTTTTATCTTCTTATTTGTTTAGCTGTTTACTCTATCCTTTTTTTAGTGTTTATGTCGTTGTTCTTTCGGTTTTTTATAAATATAAATGGAAAGGTAGAGCGTTCAGCAAATAACCATTTTACCATATAAATTTAGTAGTTTTACATTAAAGAAATTAATTTATTATGCGTTTCGATAAGACATCTAATCCTGCTTTTTCGAATTATTTTTGGAAGGACAAAAAATCGTCTGCTGCAAAAATGACGGTCTCTGGTATTTTTATAAAATCGCTTTTTTGTATTGCTATTATTGCTGCAATAACAGTTTATATTTGGGGTCTGTACAGCGCTGGTTTTGATATGGAATGGTTTCTTTATGGAGGAATTATTTCGTCTATCATTATTAGTGTAATGATATCTTACAAACACAATTGGGCGCCATTCTTAGTACCTTTGTATGCGATTGCCAAAGGATGTTTTCTAGGAGGAATAAGTAGTTTTGCACATGCTAAATTCCCGAATATGCCTTACCAAGCAATTGGTGTAACCATTATTACTTTTATTACCATCCTTTTTCTGTATCAAACTAGAATTATTGTAGTGACACAAAAACTAAAAAGTATCATTATCACTGCTGCTTCCAGTATATTTTTAGTGTATCTTATATCTTGGATTTTAAACTTTTTTGGGATTCCATCTTTTATCTGGGGAACCTCTTTAATTGCAATTGCCTTTAATGTTATTGCTGCAATTGTAGCTTCACTAACGCTGCTTCTAGACTTTCAATATATAGAACGACAAAAAGGTAGAGCTCCAAAAAGCAAAGAATGGTTAGCCACTTGGGGACTTTTAGTTTCTTTAGTTTGGTTGTATGTAGAGATTTTGAGGTTGATGAAAAAGTTAGCGATTCGCTATTAATCGACTTGAATACTAATAGGTAAAGTAAACTGGGTTTTTACTTGTTGTCCTCTTTTAATTGCAGGGTATATTTCCGGAAGAAAATCTAAACTTTGGTGTAATAAAACTTCCATATTCGGGATTTCCAGCATCGTTACAGAATCTATTTTGGCATCTATGAGATGTAACTCTCCAGTTTCAGAAATTTGAAAACGCACTAAAATGGTATCTTGAATATCTTGCGTAACTACTATTTTTTCTGCTGCTAGGCTTTTATAAATAGCTTCGGTTAATGTATTTTGAAAACAGATTTTCTTACTGTCTTGATCAGAGGAAGTAGTACAGGTTTCAAAACTTGGATAGACATCGACTTCATTCCAGTTAAACGTTTGTAATTCTTCTTCAAGAATAGCTTCTGAAGATGTTTTCTTCACATTAAAATAGTTACAGGAAGTTACTCCTAAAAACAATAAAAAAAGCAGAATCCTTTGCATATGTTAAAGAAAACCGAAATGTACAATTTTTATATGAAATGTTAATGTTTCTATGAAGCAAAGAGGTTATAACGAACTTATCTTCAGGTTCTATTTTATAAATAGTAAAAACCGAAAGATTACTTTCGGTTTTTACGTGCTATAATCGTATTAGATTATTCCTTTATTTGAAACTGAATTGGAAATCCGTAAGGAACCGCTACCGCCTTACCAAGATGCATCCCTGGTTTCATTTTAGGTAATAAGCTTACAATTCTAATCGCTTCTTCTTCTAATTTAGGATGTGGCGCTCTTGCTTTTACATGCACTACATCACCGTTTTTATCTACCATAAACTGCACGCTAATTCTATGTTTACCTGCTTCTAAACCTAAATCATTCGCTAAGCCTACATTAAACTTTTCGCTTACAAACCGGTTAACTTGAACAGCCATACATTTCTTTCTTTCGCTGTTATCTACTTCTCCTTCACATCCCGGAAAAACAGGAACGTTTTCTATAACGGAAAAAGATACTTCATCACTACCGGTAAAGCTAGATGCACTAATACTTCCGGAGCTTGTTTTACCATTATCTTCAACATTGGCTTTAAATTCGTCAATAATATATTCTGCTAGTTCCAGACGCTCTGCTTTTGTTAATGTACTATTTTCTGTTTGTAATTGGTTTCTAAATTTTTCAACAACTTGGTCAAAGTCTTGGTCTGTATTGACATTAGCTTCTTCTTTTGAACAGGAAGTGTAAATTAACATACACACAAGTACTGGTAATAAAAAGGCATACTTGATAAGGTTTCTTTTTTTTGATTTTGATTTTTGTAACATAAAGATTCGTTTTTTGATTAATGATT
>JAGPUY010000017.1 GCA_018067265.1 Oceanihabitans sp.
TTCGATAAACCTTGTAGAAAATCTCTATCGTGTGATACTAGTATTAAAGTTCCATCAAAATCTAATAAAGCTTCCTTTAAAACATCTTTAGATTTTAAATCTAAATGGTTTGTAGGCTCATCTAAAATCAGCAAGTTTACAGGTTCTAATAAAAGTTTCACCATCGCCAATCTGGTTTTTTCACCACCAGAAAGCACACTCACTTTTTTATCAATATCTTCGCCTTTAAACATAAAGCGACCTAGAATATTTTTTATCTGTGTACGTATATCTCCTTTAGCAACTTCATCTACAGTTTGAAAAACCGTTAATTCTTCGTCTAATAAAGCCGCTTGATTTTGTGCAAAATAACCCACTTTCACGTTATGACCTAAAGCACATTCGCCTTCTACTTCTATTTCACCCAGAATGGCTTTTATCATTGTCGATTTACCTTCTCCATTCCGACCAACAAAACAAACTTTTTCACCACGTGCAATAGACATATTCGCGTTATTAAAAACCACATGTGTATCATAGGATTTGGAAACGTCTTTTACCGTAACCGGATAATCCCCAGAACGCTGTGTTTTTGGAAAACGCAGTTTTAATGCCGAAGTATCTAAATCATCGACTTCAATAATTTCCAACTTCTCCAACATACGTTCTCGAGAAGTCACCTGATTCGTTTTAGAAAACGTTCCTTTAAATCGGTCAATAAACGCTTGATTATCTGCAATAAAACGCTGTTGTTCTTGAAATGCTTTAATTTGATGTACGCGTCTATCTTCACGCAGTTGTAAATAATGACTGTAGTTTGCTTTATAATCATAAATACGCCCCATAGTAACTTCAATAGTACGGTTGGTAATATTATCGATAAATGCTTTATCATGCGAAATCACGACTACAGCATTCGCTTTATTCACTAAAAAGTCTTCCAACCAAATCACAGATTCGATATGAATATGATTGGTAGGCTCATCTAATAAGATAAGGTCTGGTTTTTGTAATAAAATTTTAGCCAATTCTATTCGCATACGCCATCCACCACTAAACTCATTGGTCAATCTTGTAAAATCTTCTTGTTTAAACCCTAAACCTTTTAATGCTTTTTCTACTTCGGCATCATAATTCACATCTTCTAAGGCATAGTATTTTTCTCCTAAATCGGAAACACGCTCAATAATTTTCATGTATGCATCCGATTCGTAATCGGTTCGCGTCTCTAATTCCTTATTCAAAGCATCCATTTCATCACGCATGGTATACACATGACTAAAAGCTTTAGAAGCTTCGTCAAAAACAGTAGTATTATCTTCGGTTAGCAAATGCTGTGGTAAATATGCTATTACCGCTTCTTTTGGGTAACGCACATGTCCGCGAGTTCCCTTTTGCACCCCAGCAATAATCTTCATCATGGTAGATTTTCCCGCACCATTTTTACCCATTAAGGCAATCTTATCATTTTCATTAATAGTAAAAGACACATCACTAAATAAGGTTTGTCCGCTAAATTCGACTGCTAAAGCATCTACTGAAATCATATCTATGTTTTTTTAGAAATGCAAAGCTAATAAAAGAGTCGAATACATAATAGGTAACGCTTTAAAAATCTATTTTAAAGTATCCTTCATCAGGAAGCAACTTTAACCTGTTGAAAATCAATAAAAAAATAAATTACCTCACTATTTGGTATTCAAATATATAATCGTAAATTTGCAAACTCTTTTTGAGAGAGGAATGTTTAATCTACCTAGTCTATAGACGGGTAAAAAAATTATTAATAACGTGGACACATTAAGCTACAAAACGATTTCAGCAAACAAAGCTACTGTAGATAAGCAGTGGGTTTTAGTGGATGCTGAAGGTCAATCTTTGGGTCGTTTATCTTCTAAAGTTGCAAAACTTTTAAGAGGAAAACATAAACCTAGCTTCACACCACATGTTGATTGTGGAGATAACGTAATTGTTATCAATGCAGAAAAAATCAACTTAACAGGGAAAAAGTGGACGGACAAATCTTATATCCGTCATACTGGTTACCCAGGTGGTCAAAGAAGTTTAACTGCTACAGAATTGTTTGGAAAAGATCCAACAAGATTAGTAGAAAAATCAGTAAAAGGAATGCTTCCTAAAAACAAATTAGGTGCAGCAATATTCCGTAATTTAAATGTTGTTGTTGGTACAGCTCATACACATGAAGCTCAAAAACCAAAAACAATTAACTTAGAAGAATTCAAATAACATGGATGTAATTCACAAAATTGGTCGTAGAAAAACGGCTGTTGCACGTGTATATCTTGCCGCAGGAACTGGGAAGATAACAGTAAATAAAAAAGACATGACAGATTACTTTTCTACTGCAACCCTGCAGTATAAAGTAAATCAACCTTTAGTTATGACTAACAACGATGGCAACTTTGATATTACAGTTAATGTATTCGGAGGAGGTATTACAGGTCAAGCAGAAGCAATCCGTTTAGGTTTATCTCGTGCAATGTGCGAAATAGATGCTGAAAACAGATTAATTTTAAAACCAGAAGGTTTATTAACAAGAGATCCAAGAATGGTGGAGCGTAAGAAATTCGGTCAGAAGAAAGCGCGTAAGAAATTCCAATTCTCGAAACGTTAATAGTATCCTTCAACAGTATTGGAAATCTGTTTTACAGTCTTTCCATTCTGTTGAAAATAAAACAAAATTTAAACAGTTATTGTTGTCCTAGCGTCTTTAATATAAGACCGCAGGATTTAGTTAAGCATCTAAATGAAGCCAAAGGCGAGTTGTTAATTCGACCCAGCCAATTGGAACATTGCTAATCAACAGAACGTAAACTATTACAAAATGGCAGTAGAAGTAAAAGAATTACTTGAAGCAGGTGTACACTTTGGTCACCTTACACGTAAGTGGGATCCAAACATGGCCCCTTACGTATATATGGAGCGTAATGGCATCCATATAATCAACCTTTATAAAACAGCAGCTAAAATGGACGAAGCTGGAGATGCACTTGCAAAAATTGCAGCTTCCGGTCGTAAAATTTTATTTGTTGCTACAAAAAAACAAGCAAAAGACATCGTATCAGAAAAAGCAGGTAGCGTAGATATGCCTTACATTACTGAGCGTTGGCCTGGTGGAATGTTAACCAACTTTGTTACTATTAGAAAAGCCGTTAAAAAAATGGCTACTATTGATAGAATGAAGAAAGATGGAACATTCATGACGCTTTCTAAAAAAGAAAGATTACAAGTAGATCGTTTAAGAGCTAAATTAGAAAAGAATTTAGGTTCTATTAACGATATGACTCGTTTACCAGCAGCTTTATTTGTTGTAGATATTAAGCGTGAGCATATTGCAATTAAAGAAGCACAAAAATTAAACATTCCAATATTTGCAATGGTAGATACGAACTCTGATCCACGTCAAGTAGATTACGTTATACCATCAAATGATGATGCTTCTAAGTCAATTGACAAGATTTTAACGCATGTTACTAATGCAATTGCTGGTGGTTTAGCAGAGCGTAAAGCAGAAAAAGATGCTCCAAAGGCAGAAAAGAAAGCAGATGCTCCAGCTCCAAAAGCGGAAAAAGTAGAAGTAGCAAAAGAAGAGGAAGAATAAAATAACATTAACACAACGTAAAAAAGTCGTTTCGTTCTTTTTCTTTTTAGAAATTTGATGGTACGACTTTTTTAAATTAAAAAATATAGGCAAGCTATGGTAAAAATAACAGCAGCAGAAGTAAACAAATTAAGACAAGCTACAGGAGCTGGAATGATGGATTGCAAAAATGCTTTAGTAGAAGCAGAAGGTGATTTTGACAAAGCAATTGAAGTATTACGTAAAAAAGGACAAAAAGTAGCAGCTAAAAGAGCCGATCGTGACTCTAGTGAAGGTGCAGCAGTTTCTAAAATTAATGCAGACAACACTGTTGGTGTAACTATCGTTTTAGGATGTGAAACGGATTTTGTTGGTAAAAACGAATCTTTCTTAGCTTTAGCAAACCAATTTGCAGAAATAGCAATCAACTTTGACAACAAAGAAGATTTCTTAGCAGCAGATTTTGGAGGAATGACAGTTGCTGAAAAATTAGTAGAGCAAACCGGTGTTGTTGGTGAGAAATTAGAAATCAACGGATTTGAAAAATTAGAAGCAGCTTATGTTGGTACGTACGTACACATTAACAAAATTGGTGCTTTAGTTGGTTTATCTGAAAATTCAGCAGACGCAGAAACAGTTGCTAAAGACGTAGCAATGCAAGTAGCATCTATGGGAGCAACTTCTTTATCTTATAAAGGTTTTGATCCTGCATTTGTAGCAAGTGAAACAGAAGCAAGAATTGCAGTTATAGAAAAAGATAATATTGAATTAGGTCGTTTAGGTAAAACACTTAAAAATGTACCTCAATTTATCTCTATGGCACAATTAACTCCAGAAGTTATGGCTAAAGCAGAAGAAGATGCGAAAGCAGAATTAAAAGCTGAAGGAAAACCAGAACAAATTTGGGATAGAATTCTTCCTGGAAAAATGGAACGTTTTATTAGCGATAACACGACTTTAGATCAAGAACAATGTTTATTAGATCAAAAGTTTATTAAAGATGAAAAAATGACTGTTGCAGAATATGTAGCTTCAAAAAATCTTACTGTTACTGCATTTAAACGTGTTTCTTTAGGATAAAAAAG
The DNA here is from genome assembly GCA_018067265.1 of Oceanihabitans sp. Taxonomy (GTDB): domain Bacteria; phylum Bacteroidota; class Bacteroidia; order Flavobacteriales; family Flavobacteriaceae; genus Oceanihabitans. The sequence goes on from JAGPUY010000017.1 coordinate 4,666, forward strand.
GATCTTTTTTCATTTCCGCGAAAGCGGAAATCGTTAACTAGAATAAATTATTAAAAAACCACTACTCTTTTAATTAGGACGTAGTGGTTTTTTTATTTCTAACATTCTGCTTTCTTAAAAAAAGATATTGATTATATTTGCTAAACGGCAAGTTCCTGCAAAAGCTGGAATTTCACAATTAGCTAAACAAAAAATGAAATACAAAAGAATTCTCTTAAAATTATCTGGTGAAGCATTAATGGGAAATCGCCAATATGGTATAGATCCAGAACGTTTAGCAGAATATGCCAAAGACATTAAAGAAATCACAGAACTAGGTGTAGAAGTTGCCATTGTAATTGGTGGTGGAAATATTTTTAGAGGTGTTGCTGGAGCCATGAATGGTATGGATCGCGTACAAGGAGATCACATGGGAATGCTAGCAACGGTTATTAACGGTTTAGCGCTACAAAACGCACTAGAAGATGCCGATGTTAAAACTCGTTTGCAAACTGCCATAAAAATTAACGAAGTAGCAGAGCCTTTCATTCGTAGAAAAGCCATGAGTCACTTACGTAAAGGTCGTGTTGTTATTTTTGGTGGAGGAACCGGAAATCCATATTTCACAACAGACTCAGCAGCCGTTTTACGTGCCATTGAAATTGAAGCAGATGTGATTTTAAAAGGAACACGTGTAGATGGTATTTATAATGTAGATCCAGAAAAAGATAGTAATGCCATTAAATTTGAACATATTACTTTTGATGATGTATTACGTAAAGGATTAAAAGTAATGGATACCACAGCTTTTACTTTAAGTCAAGAAAATAAACTACCTATCATTGTTTTTGATATGAATAAAAAAGGAAACTTAATGAAAGTAGTTTGTGGTGAAAATATAGGAACAAAAGTAAACTTGTAACTCGTATAACAAGTACTTAAATTAGCACAAGCAAAATGGTTATTCACTTGAAAAAGCGAATCTAAACTTTGGCTTAGTTTTTGAAAACAAAACTAGTATATTAAAATTTTTAAAAAATGAACGAAGACATTCAATTTATAATCGACGGAACAAAAGAAGCAATGGAAAATGCCATCAAGCATCTTGAAAAACAATTATCAAACATTAGAGCTGGTAAAGCTAGCCCTGCAATGCTTGGTAGTGTTATGGTAGATTATTATGGTTCACAAACGCCATTAGCTCAGGTTGCAAATGTAAATACTACAGATGGTAGAACAATTACCGTACAACCTTGGGAAAAAAATATGCTTCAAGAAATTGAGCGTGGTATTATGTATGCTAACCTTGGCTTTAATCCGATGAATAATGGAGACATTATTATTATTAACGTTCCGCCTTTAACCGAAGAACGCAGACGCGATTTAGCAAAACAAGCAAAAGCAGAAGTAGAAGATGCAAAAGTTGGTATTAGAAACGCAAGAAAAGAAGCGAATAACGACCTAAAAAAAGCAGATGGCATCTCTGAGGATCTTCTAAAAAATGCAGAAAAAGATGTACAGGGTTTAACAGACAACTATATCAAAAAAATTGATGATGTATTTGCTGTTAAAGAAAAAGAAATCATGACCGTATAATTTAAAAGCGACGTTCTTGTCGCTTTTTTTATACCAATAACATATATTTTTCGTTTATCTAATTATGCAAAAAACACTTCGCCTTTTATTAATCATTTGCTTATTTCAATGTGCTATTAGTGTTGCACAAAACAAATATCCGTTTATACCTGCCAACCAGCAGCAACTAACGGAAGCACAAATAGCGAGCACTCCAATTAATATTACGCCAGATGTTTTGTTGTTTAATGAACAAGGTAAACTGCTTTCTATGGCTAGCTTGTCTTTAATGACAAACACAGATTACCAACCTATTTTTTTTGCGAATACCAAAGGCAAGCTGAAAAGTCTTGTGTTCATTAGAAAAAGCAACGCGCCTATTTTAATAGCACAAAATGCAGAAGCTATATTTACTCCTGGTGAACGTGCTTTAGATTTTATTGCAAAAGATATACACGGCAATTCTTATAAACTTTCTGAACTAAAAGGCAAAGTAGTTGTCCTTAATTTTTGGTTTACAAAATGCGGACCGTGCATTGCAGAAATGCCAGAACTAAACAAATTAGCATCCAATTTTAAAGAGGAAGACGTTGTTTTTTTAGCGCTTACTTTCAATAAAAAAGGAGTAGTAAATGATTTTTTAGAAAGCAACCCGTTTGCATATACTATTTTAGCGAATGCTAATGATGTCATTACAATGTATGGCGTAAACAGCTATCCTACAAGTATTGTAATTAATAAAAAAGGGGAAATTGTTCTAAAAGAATTAGGCTATAGAACCAACATCAAAGAAGTACTAGCTACCTCTATAAATGCATCCCTATAACATTGATGAAAAAATACGGCTTTACTCTTTTATTATGTTTATCCTTCTTTTTAAGTAGAGCACAAACACCATCAACAACAGATTCTACAAAGGTTGTAAAAACGGATTCTCTTAAAAGAAAAGTTTTTCTACAGCAATTAGGTAATGGTTATTTTCCAACAAAATATTTTGATATCGACTTAAGATATTTAGTGAAGTACAACCAATATGAAGGATCTAGAAATGGGCTTGGCGGACAAACAAATAATGCTTTTTCAGAAAAAATAAGATTCAACACTTACGTCGTTTATGGTTTTAAAGATGATGCTTTTAAGTACAGCTTTGGTTCTGGAATTAAACTAAACGAAAAAACAAATACGTGGCTTAACTTTTCATACACCGATGATTTAAGTGAAACCGGAAGCTCTACCTTTTTAACAGACAGTAGATTTTTTCAGCTTTTTGAACCAAGACTTCTAAATATAAATTTGTTTTATAAGCACATTACAAAAGCGATTTCCTTAGAGCATCAATTAACACCTAGTCTAATTGGTGAAACCGAGTTTGCAGTTAGCAATATAAACACAACCTATGATTATAGCTTTGCAGTAAATAACAACGTATACAATCAAATGCATTTAAGCACTTCTAAAACAGCAGTGCAATGGAGCCCTTTTAGTTCTTTTGAAACTATAGATAATAAATTCAAAATAATAAAAGAAGGCTATCCTAAATTCACATTACAATACACTAAAAGTTTTAGTGATGTTCTTAATGGAGACTTTAATTTCTCGAAACTAGATTTTAGAACCATCTTTAAAAAAGAATATGCCAACCAAGCGTTCTCCCTATTAACGGTAACCGCTGGATTAGCAAGTG
>JAGPUY010000018.1 GCA_018067265.1 Oceanihabitans sp.
AACGACTCTAATTTGCACTTGTTTTTAAGGCTTCGTCTAGTGTGATTTTTTTTCCTTCTTTAAAAGCCACTAAAAAACAGGAAGTATATCCTTTCTTTTTAGCATTGACTTGTAATTGCTTAGCTTTGGTATAGTCTGATGTATAGCCATGGAAATACTTATAAAGATTGCCTTCTTTTTCTCTAGAAAGATCGGGTAAACCTTTAAAATTATATGCTTTTAGTGCTAATTTTCTAGAACTAGCAGCGATTTGCACTCTAAAAACTACATTTTCATAGATTTGTTCATGCTCCTTATTGGTAACGCTAGGAAACTCTTCTTGCGGTGTAAAAACAAATGCGCCTATATTTTGATCTAAAGTCGCTTTATAATCTAAAACGGCATCACTAATAGATTTAGAAATTTCTTGTTGTCCTTTCGACGAGTTTAAATATTTTCCTTCGCTGGTGTTTGTGATAAATCCAGTTTCAATAAGTACACTGGGCATATAGGTATTGTGTAACACCCAAAGGCTAATTTGTTTTACGCCTCTACTTTTTCTTTTTAATTTGTTTTGAAAACTTTTCTCTACCAAATCTGCAAGCATAATACTTTGGTCTACGTATTCTTCTTGCATTAATGTTAACCCTATCATCGACTCTGGGGCGTTTGGATCAAAACCTTCGTAATGTTTTTCATAGTTATCCTCTAGAAAAATCACTTCGTTTTCTGCTTTTGCAACATTAAAGTTACGGGCGGTATTCCCAACACCTAAAACATAGGTTTCTGTACCAGAAGCTTGTGTGTGGTGCGCATTGCAATGAATAGACACAAATAAATCGGCATCTGCATCATTCGCGATTTTTGCTCTACCACGCAGTGTTACAAAAACATCTGTCTTTCTAGTGTAAATAACTTTTATGTTTTTATTTTTTGCTAAATTTTCACCAACTTGCAAAACAACTTTTAAGGCGATCTCTTTTTCTGTGTAGCCGTTTTTTGTTGGTCTGCCGGGATCGTGCCCACCATGACCCGCATCTAAAACAACAACAAACGGTTCTGTTTGTTGTGCAAAAGCAGCGGTTGCATTAACAAATATTGTTAATGCTATTATAAAAGATAAGAAATGTAATAATCTATTCGTTTGCATACAGATAATAACTATTTAAGGCTTGAATTATTTTAAATTGCTTAATATTAAATTAATCATAAAAAATATATGTAATTTTGGCAATTCAAAAACCGAGCCATACTTTTACAAAAATACATTAAAAGCGTTGTGTACAAATAAATTTCATATACTTTTTACTCTAAGTTTTACCATGTTTATTAACATGTGTGGCTTTGCTCAAGACAGACCAAAATCTGGAGGAGAGATTGAACCCGTAAAAAAGAGCGATACCATTGCAGTTAATGTAAACGAAGTTTTACAACCAAATGCAAAAAATGGTACACTAGAACTTACCGAAAAGGGCCAAGACTCTACGAAAACAGACTCTGTAAAACCAAAACCGGAGTTTCTTACCGATATTGTTACCTACAAAGCTAAAGATTACACCTCTTTTAATAAAAAAGAACAAAAGCTATACTTATATAATGAAGCCGAAATTATCTATGGTGACATGGAAATTAAAGCTGGAGTTATCGTTATAGATTATAGTAAAAACGAAGTATATGCCGGAAGAGTGAAAGATTCTGCAGGTGTTTACTCCCAGCATCCTGTTTTTAAACAAGGCACACAAGTCGTTGAACCAGATTCTATCCGATTTAATATTGATACCGAAAAAGCATTAATCTTTAATTCTAGAACCGAGCAATCCGGTGGATTTATTGATAGTGCCATCTCGAAAAAAGAAAATGATTCGGTTTATTTTGTTAAAAATGCAAAGTTTACCACTTCTGAAAACAGAGAAGATCCGGAATATTACTTTTTACTGCGTAAAGCAAAAATAGTACCAGACGAGAAAGTGGCTACCGGTTTAACCAATATGTTTATTTACGGTGTTCCTACTCCTATTGGATTGCCTTTTGCCTATTTCCCGTTAACCAAAAAGCAAACTTCAGGTGTTATATTTCCAAGTTTTGGAGAACAAAACTCTAGAGGTTATTTTTTACAAAATGGAGGGTATTACTTTGCGCTTAGTGATTATGTAGACTTAGCAGTTCTTGGTGATTATTATACCAATGGTAGTTACGGAATGCGTTTAGAAAGTAAATATAAAGTCCGTTATAAATTTAATGGTAGTTTTGGTTTTAGGTACGAAAACCTAATTACTAGTGAACGTGGTTTTGAGGATTACGCAAAAAGCACCATTTATAATTTACGTTGGTCACACAGTCAAGATACCAAAGCGAATCCGAACTCGCGTTTCTCCGCTTCTGTAAACTTAGGAAGTAGTCAATATTACCAAAATTCTATCAACCAAGTAAACGTTGCTAGTTTTTTAAATAACACCTTGTCTTCTTCCATTTCGTATTCGAAAACATTTCAAGGAGAACCACAAGTAAATTTTAGTGCTACAGCAACACACTCGCAAAACACCAATACGGAAAGCGTTACCATGACACTTCCAACAATTCAAACAAGTGTTAGTAGAGTTTACCCATTTGCAAGCGAAACTGGCACCAAAAATGGTATTATTCAAAATATAAACTTTCAGTATAATTTAAGTGCAGAAAACAGAATTAGCACAACCGATTCCCTTTTCTTTAAAAAGGAAATGTGGGACGAAGCTAAAAGTGGGATTCAGCATACTATTCCTTTATCTACTAATTTCAAAATCTTTAAATACTTTAGCTTAAGTGCTAGTACAAACTACGAGGAGAATTGGACTTTTAAAACGGTCAATAAGTATTATGACACCGATTTAGAGGAAGAGATAACGGTAGAAAACAAAGGTTTTGATGCTTTTAGAACCTATAATTTTAGTACCAGTATTGGAACTACTATTTATGGTATGTTCAATTTTGAAAAAGAAGGCGAAAATAAAAAGATAAAAGCGATACGGCATGTCATGCGACCTTCGGTAAGTTATAATATAAATCCTTCTTTTGACAAGTATTGGGATTCTTATGAAGTGGTAAATGCGGATGGTGCTGTTGCTGAAGAAGTAGAATTTTCTCGTTTTGAAGAAACTATTTACGGTGCTCCAAATCAGAATTTCTCTAGTACGATGGGTTTAAGTCTTTCTAATAATTTTGAGGCCAAAGTAAGAGATAAAGACAGTACTGCAACCGAAGCTAAAAAAATCATTTTACTTAATAACTTAAACTTTTCTACTTCTTATAATTTTGCTGGAGACTCGCTGCAATGGAGCCCAATGCGAATTAGTGGAGGAACACAGATACTTAACGATAAAATGTCTATAAACTTTGGAGCGGTTCTAGATCCTTATGCTTTAGATAACAATAATGCTAAAGTCGATACCTATAACATCAATAACGGAGGAAGTTTATTTAGACTGACCAGTGCAAACCTTACCATGAACTATACTTTAAACAGTTCCTCGTTTAATGGTAAAGAAGATGAAAGCAGAACCAATAGTAGAGAAGAAACCTTACGAAGTGGTGGACGAGCAGATGATCTTTTTGGGGTTACTGAAGATTTTGCAAACCAGCAATTAAACAATAACAAGCAAGAAGATAAAGAATCAAGCGAGTTTTATAATTATAAAATCCCATGGAGTTTACGTCTTGCCTATGCTGTTAATTATTCTAATGCTGCCAGGCAAAACGAAATATCATCACACTCTTTAATGTTTTCTGGAGATATTGAGTTTGCGCCACGTTGGACGGTTGGAGCATCTTCTGGTTACGATTTACAAAATCAAGGTTTTACCTATACACAATTGCGTTTTGAACGTGATTTATTAAGTTGGCGAATGAATCTTTCTTGGGTTCCTTTTAGCACACGAAGTTCTTGGAATTTCTTTATTGGTATTAAATCTAGTATATTAAAAGATATCAAATACGAAAAACGTAAAGATACCGACGATGAGCTTTAGTTAGCTGTTAGCTGTTAGCTGTTAGCTGAAGAAAATATTTTCGTTTATCATTATGAACTCGATTCAGGATTTCATACTTGTATTGTGTAAAATTTAATACATTAGTACTTGTCATTCGGAACTGGATTCAGAATCCATATAAATTAAAGTTTAATTAAAAGAGATTTCCACTTTCCTTCCTACGGCAGGCAGGCTCGGGAAATGCAAAAATAAATTTTCTATGAAAAAAATAATAACTACACCAAACGCTCCTGCTCCTATTGGGCCATACAACCAAGCAGTTCTTTCTGGAAACACTTTATATACTTCGGGACAAATTGCATTACATCCAGAAACTGGAGAATTGGTTATGGACGATATTAAAACGGAAACCAAACAAGTTATGGAAAACATGAAAGCGGTTCTTGCTGCTGCAAACATGACTTTTGAGAACGTGATTAAAACGTCTATTTTTATTAGTGATATGCACAACTTTGCACAAATTAACGAAGTGTATGGTCAGTATTTTGACAATGACTCTGCTCCTGCTAGAGAAACTGTAGAAGTTGCTAATCTGCCAAAATTTGTAAATGTAGAGATTAGCTGTATTGCTGTTTTATAAAGTTATTGTTAATCTTAATAAAAACACCCAAATTCTAAATTAGTGTTTGGGTGTTTTTATTTTTTGATTAAGGACATATAACACCATTATTACTCGTTATTCTTTAAGGAGTTTATTTATTTCTAAGGCTAATTTGTCTACGTTACCTTCGGTATTACCAATAGAAATATATTGAATGACGCCGTTTTTATCTATGATAAAACTTTTAGGAATTGCGCCTGTTGCATATTGGTCCCAAATGGTACTATCAAAATCATAACCAACATTAAAATCCACACCATACTTTTTCATTTTAAGCATTTTCTTAGCAACCTTTTCTTTATCTTCTCCAATAGCAATAGCTATAAAAACAAAATCTTCTCCTTCTAAAGGTTCTAATATTTTCTCAGGAAACTCGGCAAACTCCATTAAGCAAGGTGCGCACCAAGTCGCCCAATAATTAATAAAAACCACTTTTCCTTTTTGTTTAGAAAGCGTGATTTCTTCTCCGTTTATCATTTGTACCGTAAAGTCACTTGCAACATCGTCTATATTTAATTTTAACTCGTCTTCTC
>JAGPUY010000031.1 GCA_018067265.1 Oceanihabitans sp.
ATCATGAAAGAGCTTCTTTTTTATTTTTCGGAAAGAATTAACGAAGCTAAAAAACTTGGTATTAAAGATATTATTGTAGATCCTGGTTTTGGATTTGCAAAAAACACAGCACAAAATTTTGAAGTACTGAAACATTTAGAACTTCTTAAAATATTAGAATTCCCAATACTTGCTGGAGTTTCTAGAAAATCTATGATTTATAAAACATTAGAAAACACAGCGCAAGAGGCTTTAAACGGAACTACCGTTTTAAACACCATTGCTTTACAAAAAGGAGCTACTATTTTACGTGTTCACGATGTGAAGGAAGCTACAGAAACCATTAAATTAACAGACCAACTTAACTAGTCATGAAACATTTATTTTACATATTCACCTTCCTTTTAATAACCTCTTGTGGTAATGAAAAATCAATTCAGCTTGCAGAAATAAGCAATTCTGAGGTATCAGAAGTTTTAGATATTTCGCCAGCATATATTTTTTATGACGAAACAAAACCGGATAGTTTAGAGCTCAACAGAAAAAATTTAATTAGCACTACCAATTGGTTAGTTAATGTGGATAAAAGATTAACGCTGGATCAAGCAATTCCGCAAATCATTTTTTTACAAGACAAAAAGAAGAATTCTAGCCATAAAAAAGAAGGTGTGAAAAATTATTATACCTGTAATAATACAAGCATTAAAAACTTAGGCTTTTTGGACTTTACTGATGTTGTTTATAAAACCTACGCAGATGAAAAAGACACCGAAATAGAAAAAACCATTTTTGTATTGGACGTTATGGTTAACAGCATGGACGAGATATTGATTCAATCTTTTTTACCAGAAACCGTAAACACAAATACCACTATTATAGATGGCATTCTTTCGGATATAGAAACCATAAAAGTTTCGAATGGCTTTGATTTTGATTCTAGTGGTTTTACCATAAACCTACATTTTAATAGAAATTTAAGTTTCCAGGAATACATTAGTATCAAATCGCTATTTCTGAGCTTTGATGCAGACGGACCAACAGTTTCTAACCACGAATTTATTTATTAATCTAATTTTACTAAATTTACAAAAACCCCCAACCATTGGAAATATTTGACGACTTACTAAAATTCACCATCGTAGACATTATTGATGTTATTCTGGTAGCACTACTACTCTACTATGTTTACAAACTTGTAAAAGGTACTGTTGCTATAAATATTTTTATCGGAATTGTAATTATTTATATCATCTGGAAAATTACACAGGCATTACAAATGCAGCTTTTAAGTAATATTCTTGGTGGTTTTATTAGCGTAGGTATGTTTGCACTTATTGTTGTTTTTCAACAAGAGATTAGAAAATTTCTACTGATGATTGGTTCTACCAATTTTGGAAGTCGGAAAAAATTCTTCAAGCAACTTAAATTTTTACAAACGGAAACTAGCGATGGTACCGATGTAGATATTATTATTGCTGCATGTACAAAAATGGGAGCCTCTAGAACCGGAGCACTAATTGTTTTAGAACACAATAATAGTCTTGATTTTTTAAAGGCAACTGGAGATCTCATGAATATTGAAGTGACACAACCCATTATAGAAAGTATCTTTTTTAAAAATAGCCCGTTACACGATGGCGCTATTATAATAGAAAACAATGTAGTAAAAGCAACGCGTGTTATCTTACCAGTAAATAATGAAAAAACCTTACCGCAACGTTTTGGTTTACGTCATAGAGCTGCAGTTGGTATTACCGAAAAAACAGATGCTTTAGCTTTGGCTGTGAGTGAAGAAACCGGACAAATTTCTTATTTTAAAGCTGGCGAATTTGTGATGTTTAAAGATACCGAAGAACTAGTGGAAATAATAAAGAAAGATCTAGCCTAATATGCCTTGCAAAAATTGTAATACTCCTTTAAAAGAACAAGATGATTTTTGCAATAGCTGTGGCGCGAAAGTGATTCGGAATCGATTGACCGTTCGAAATCTTTTTGAACATTTTAGTGAAACTTTTTTTTAACTACGACAATAAGTTTCTTCAAACATTTATTTACTTATTTTCAAAACCGGAAGCTGTAATTGGTTGCTATATCGATGGTACACGTAAGAAATATGTAAATGTTATTAGTTATTTTGCTATTTCATTAACTGTATTTGGTTTACAACTATTTGTAATGAATACTTTCTTTAAAGATGCTTTCGATTTATCTTCTTTTAACAAATCTATTTCTTCAGGATTTGATTCTCCAGAAGCTTTCATACAATCTCAGGAACAGTTTCAAAAAACGTTAAGCAATTATCAAAGTTTAATATATATCTTAACCACACCACTTACTGCTTTTATAACCTGGTTAGTCTTTTACATAACCAAAAAGAGGAATTATAATTATACCGAACATATTGTCATAAACTTATATTATTCTGCTCAAGTAATTATTGTTACAGCATTCTCTACAATCCTTTTAATGTGTTTTGGACTAAATTTTTACACAATAAGCTTCATTTTTACTTTTCTGTCTTTTGTTTATTTAGCCTTTATTTTCAAAAAACTTTACGCTTTAAAAATTCAAGAAACCATAGTAAATGTCCTGTTTTTTGTGCTACTTTATGGTCTTATATTTGTCCTGATAATGGTAATCACTATAATAATAGGCATTATTCTGGTGAAAATATTTGGAATAGAATTTAATTTCGCGACTTAAACCTCTTCCGCTTGCATAAACTGCACTTCGTATAAATTTTTATAGTAACCATCTTTCTTTTTAAGCAATTCTTGATGTGTGCCTTCTTCGACAATTTGCCCAGCATCCATAACAATAATTTTGTCTGCTTTTTTAATGGTTGCTAATCGATGTGCGATTACAATAGAGGTTCTTCCTTTTGTAATTTTATCGGTAGCATTTTGTATTAATTGTTCGGAATACGAATCTACAGAAGAAGTCGCTTCATCTAAAATTAAAATACTAGGATTAGTTACGTACGCTCTTAAAAACGAAATTAACTGTCGTTGCCCAGAAGACAGCATTGCACCTCTTTCTTTTACATTATATTGGTAGCCATTAGGTAAACTCATAATAAATTCATGTATCCCAATATCTTTTGCGGCACGTTGTACTTGTGCTACTGTAATTTCCGGATTATTTAAAGTAATATTATTTAAAACAGTATCTGCAAACAAGAATACGTCTTGTAAAACCACTGCTATTTTAGCACGTAATGAAGCTAATGTAAGTGCTTTAATATTAAAACTATCAATAGTAATTGTACCACTATTTATTTCATAAAAGCGATTCAATAAATTAATAATCGTAGATTTCCCTGCTCCGGTTGCTCCAACAATAGCCACGGTTTCTCCTGCCTTTACTTTAAAAGAAATTCCTTTTAAGACTTCTTCATCTTCCACATAACTAAAACGTACATCTTTAAAGGCGATATCTCCTTTAAAGGATAAAGCTACTTGTGTCCCGGCATCATCAATTTGCGATGTGGTATCCAAAATTTTAAATACTCTATTTGCAGCAACCATTCCCATTTGAAGCGTATTAAACTTATCTGCAATCTGACGTAGTGGTCTAAAAAGCATAGGAATAAACATAATAAAAGCAAACAAATCTCCTTGCGAAACCGTATTGTCTACCACCGCATTCAATCCGCCATACCACACAATAAGTCCGATAGTTATAGACGAAGAAAGATCTGCAATAGGGAAGAAAATAGAGTTATACCAAACGGTTTTCAGCCATCCTTTTTTATGTCTTTCGTTTATTGCTTTAAAGTTTTTATACTCGGTATTTTCTCTAGTAAAAAGTTGTAATATTTTCATTCCTGTAAC
>JAGPUY010000042.1 GCA_018067265.1 Oceanihabitans sp.
GGACTTGTACCACAACAGCCGCCAATAATATTGATTAAATCGTCTTGTAAATATTCTTCAATATATGCTTGCATCTGTTTTGGCGATTCTTCATACTCCCCAAAAGCATTTGGCAATCCGGCATTTGGATGCGCAGAAGTATAAAAATCTGTTTTATCGGATAGGCGTTGTAAATAAGGCTTCAACTGTTCTGCTCCTAAAGCACAATTAAACCCGACACTTAATAAAGGAATATGAGAAATAGAAGCTAAAAAAGCTTCTACGGTTTGGCCAGATAAGGTTCTACCAGAAGCATCGGTAATGGTACCCGAAACCATTATTGGAATATCGATACCGCGATCTTCTTTCACTTCTTCAATCGCAAATAATGCTGCTTTTGCATTTAGCGTATCAAAAATAGTTTCTACTAAAAGGATATCTACGCCGCCATCGATTAAAGCTTCTACTTGTTGTTTGTACGCAACACGTAACTCGTCAAAAGTAATCGCTCTGTATTCTGGTCTGTTGACGTCTGGAGATAAGCTTGCGGTTTTATTGGTAGGACCAATACTTCCAGCTACAAATCGAGGTTTATCAGGGTTTTGTTTGGTGAATTCTTCTGCAACTTTTTTGGCGATTTTAGCGGACTCATAATTTAGCTCGTACACTAAATCTTCCATGTTATAATCTGCCATTGCTATGGTAGTTCCAGAAAAGGTATTGGTTTCTACAATATCTGCTCCAGCTTCAAAATACTTCGCGTGAATGGTTGCAATGGCTTCTGGTTGGGTAAGCGATAGTAAATCGTTATTCCCTTTTAAAGAAGAAGGATAATCTTTAAAGCGTTCGCCACGAAAATCTTCTTCAGAAAAATTATATTGCTGAAGCATGGTTCCCATTGCGCCATCGAGAACTAAAATATGTTTTTGTAAAATGTGTTTTATATCTGACATGTTATATTAAATTATATAAATGTCATCAGGAAAGTAAGTTGGAGAATTACTTGTGGTTATCTGTCTAATTCCTGAAAATACATTCAGAAAAAAGTAGAATTTAGCACCTTCTTTTTAATAAAGGGTTGCCAAGGCTTCAATGGGTCTAATCCCTCTGCCTTTCGTGATAACATTCAATACGATTAAGAACGAATACCATTTGCCAATTGAAATTACAGTAATAATTTCAATTAATAACTAGTATTAAAGTGTAAATTAAGGGAATAAAAATAGGATAACCAATTTTATTCAAATAAATCTGAGGAAATATAACGGTCTCCCAAATCACAAATAATAGCCACAATAATACCTTTGTCTATTTGTTCTGCAATTTTTAATGCCGAAGCAACAGCGCCTCCACTACTCATTCCGGCAAAAACGCCTTCCTCTTTTGCTAAACGATTCGTCATTATTCTAGCGTCTTGCTCACTCACTTCTACTACTTGATCTACTTTAGAAGCATTAAATATTTTTGGTAAATAGGCTTCTGGCCATTTGCGAATCCCTGGAATTTTGGCACCATCTTTAGGTTGTGCACCAACAATTACAACGTCTTTATTTTGTTCTTTTAAATAGGACGAAACGCCCATAATGGTTCCTGTGGTTCCCATTGCAGAAACAAAATGTGTGATTTCGCCATTGGTATCGTTCCAGATTTCTGGTCCAGTAGTTTTATAATGTGCTTTCCAGTTATCGTCATTTGCAAATTGATTCAGCATGAAATATCCTTTTTCTTTTTCTAGCTGTATTGCAAAATCTCTTGCGCCTTCAATACCATTATCTGCAGACGTTAAAACAAGTTCTGCGCCGTAAGCACGCATTGTTTTTATACGTTCTTTCGTTGAGTTTTCAGGCATTACAAGTACCATTTTCAAACCAGATAATTGTGCTATAAATGCTAATGCAATTCCAGTATTACCACTTGTAGCTTCGACTAAAGTATCTCCTTTTTTAATATCTCCACGTTTTAACGCTTCAGTAATCATATTAAAAGCGGCTCTATCTTTAACGCTTCCCCCAGGGTTTTTACTTTCCAATTTTAAAAACAATTGCACACCTTCTTTTTGCAAAATATGGCTTGCTTTTACTAAAGGCGTGTTCCCTATTAAGTCTGTTATTGATTTTCCTTCTATCATTTTTTTCGGGTCTTAATTTTAATTTCAGATTGGTAGGTAACTAATGAATTTTGTGGAACAGATTCTGTGATCCAAACATTTGCCCCTATTATACTATTTGCTCCGATAACAATATCGCCACCAAGAATAGTTGCATTTGCATAAATAGTAACATTATCTTCTATGGTTGGATGTCTTTTTGTGGAAGCCAAACTTTTTTTGACTTGAATTCCGCCTAAAGTTACCCCTTGATAAATTTGAACTTGGCTTTTAATAATTGCGGTTTCTCCAATCACAACACCGGTTCCGTGATCGATAAAAAAAGATTCCCCAATAGTAGCTCCTGCATGAATATCAATTCCGGTAATACCGTGAATATACTCCGACATCATTCTAGAAAGAATATATAAATCCAATTTATAAAACTCATGACTTAAACGATATACAGCAATAGCATGAAACCCTGGATATGCTAAGTAAATCTCCTTCAAACTTTTACAAGCTGGATCGTTATCTTTTGCAGCAATAGCATCTAACTTTATTTGTTTTTTTACAAGGTGTAATTTACCTGAAAACGTTTTCCAAACGGCTTCACCGTCTTTTACAGAAAGTGCTATTGAAAATTTTAAAAAAACTGCTTTTAAGTATTTTAATTCTTCTTTTTGTTTTGCTTCTTTTTCGAATAAAGCATAAAACAAATCTTTAGTAAATACTGCTACTTCTTCTTTTAAACGAAGGTTAAAAACCATTTAAATTAGTTAGTTAATGGATTGAACTACTGCTTTTGGTGCTTCTTTACGTGTTCCATCAAAACCATCAATACCACTAACTGTTGTATATTTTAACACATACTTTTTACCAGGATTAATAATTTTATATGCCGATTGACACATTAAAGTTGCTTCATGAAAACCACACAAAATCAATTTAAGTTTGCCTTCGTATGTGTTTACATCTCCAATTGCAAATATACCTGGAATATTTGTTTGGTAGTCTAATGTATCTACTTTTATGGCATTTTT
>JAGPUY010000060.1 GCA_018067265.1 Oceanihabitans sp.
TATGGCCCGTTAAACGGAACTAAAATCTACAGAATTAAAACGTTAGATTTAGTAAATGAAGATTTTACGGAAACAGAATTAGATGGCAAAATCGAAACCTATTCCGAAAAACCAAACAATGGAGGGATGAGTATGGATACAGCAGGAAATATTTATCTAACCGCTTTAGAAACCAATAGCGTGTCTGTAGTTTTAGCAAAAGATAGAAGTGTAAAAACCATGGTGAAAGATGCTAATATGGTTTGGCCAGATGGTGTAAGTTACAATCATGTAGATGGTTATATGTACGTTTCCGCTGCACAAGTAAACAAAGGCGCTGTATTTAATGATGGTAAAGATTTGTCTACAAAACCATTTTACATTTTCAGGTTTAAACCTATTACAGAAGGCGTTTCTTTTAGATAATTTAAGAGTTGATCAATTATTAAACCCCTTTTATTGTTGATTAATAGTAAGAAGAAACCACTAATTTAAAGTGGCTTTTTCTTTTTTCAAATAAGTAAAATGAAAAAATTCGAAAACATAAACAAAGCGTACAATAACGTTTTTAAACAAAACGAGCTAAGCATTGGAGTAGTAGTGCCTATCGAAAATTATTCGAATAGTAGCATTCCAGCCATGCAAGATCATTTGCAACGTGTAAAACAAGTGGAAGCGCTAGGTTTTAAATCGATTTGGCTTAGAGATATACCATTTCATGTGCCAAATTTTGGTGATGCCGGACAAACATTCGACCCGTTTACGTATTTAGGATTTCTCGCTGGTCAGACTTCGGAAATTGCTTTAGGTATTTCTAGTATTGCATTACCTTTACATCATCCATTAAACGTGATAAAAACGGCAACAACTATCGATCAATTATCTGGTGCAAGATTGTTGTTAGGTGTGGCTTCGGGCGATCGATTTGATGAATATCCAGCCATGGGAATCGATTATGATAATAGAGGCGAATTGTTTAGAGAAGCTTTTGAATATATATGTAAAGTACAAGGTGATTTTTCCACTTTTGAAACTAAAAACTTCGGAAGCTTACCGGGAAATATTGATATGTTGCCAAAACCAACAGCACATAAAATCCCGTTATTAATGACTGGAAGTAGCAGACAGTCCTTAGAATGGAATGCTACGAATGCAGATGGTTGGATGAATTATCCACGAGATTTATACAATCAAAATAATACGATTAGACAGTATCGAGAAGTCGTTGTAGCAACGCAAGAATTTGACAAACCGTTTATGCAACCTATGTATATTGATTTGCACCAGAATGATAACTATAAACCAGAACCTATTCCTTTAGGGTTTAGATTAGGTGTAAATTATTTGGTCGATTATCTTGATAAATTACGAAACATTGGCGTAAATCATTTAGCATTAAATTTAAGATTCAATACAAGAAATATGGATACTACTTCAGATTGCATCGCAGAAAAGGTTTTGCCAGAATTTCATTCTAATACACACAAAAAACAGGAAAATGTCACCTTGAGCGCAGTCGAAAGGTCTTTTTAGTTCGCATCTACGTTCAATTTTACATTAGAATAAAGCAAATTAAAAAATTATGAGTAAAGCAATAATAGTAACAGGAAGTACAGACGGCATTGGAAAGTTAACCGCTTTAAGTTTCGCTGAAAAAGGACATACGGTTTATGTACACGGAAGAAATGAAGCAAAAGTAGACACGGTTATTTCAGAAATAAAAACAAAAACAAACAATCAGAACATTCATGTTTTGGTTGCAGATTTCTCCGATTTAGAAGCCGTTTCCAAATTAGCAGAACAAATAAAAAAGAACATTCCTAAAATAGATATACTTATAAATAATGCGGGAATTTTCAAAACGAAAGAGGTTCCGAATAAAAACAGATTAGACATTCGTATGGTGGTGAATTATTTAGCGCCTTATGTGTTGACGAATGTTATTCTAGATAATATAAAGCAATCCGAAGCACCAAGAATTATCAATTTAAGTTCTGCTGCACAAGCACCCGTTTCTGAAGCTGTTTTAATAGGAAAGAAGAAAGATTCAGAAAATAGCACATACGCACAAAGTAAATTAGCATTGACGATGTGGAGTTTTAATCTAGCAAAACAAGAACCAACTATTAATGTAATTGCTGTAAATCCTGGATCGTTACTAAATACTAAAATGGCTAATGAAGCGTATGGTCAGCATTGGTCTCCTGCAGAAAAGGGAATGGATATTTTAATAGATTTAGCGTTGTCTGAAGACTATAAAAACGATTCCGGTAAGTATTTTGACAACGATAAAGGAGATCCGAAAGGTTATTTTGCACCAGCACATCCAGATGCTTATGGGGATAGTAAAATAGAAAGATTATTAAGCATAACCAATCAATTATTAAAAGAGTAAATGGTTTAAATTTCTGTTCTTTCCAATTTTATAACAATATGTTTATTAAAATGCTACAATTAATTTCGTAATTAATCGTAGCATTTCTTATATTATAAAACGAATAGAAATCGCTTCGATTTTATAGTATTAAAACGATTAAAAAAAAGATAAAATTACTTAGGTAATGCAGAAGAAATTTAATTTTTTTGCAGATTAAAATTTTACAAATAATGGATAACTTAATTACATTTTCAATTACGGTGTTTACAGCTTTTTTTGCGATAACAAATCCGATATCAAACATGACTGTTTTTGTGTCTTTAACACAAGGAGCAGATAAGAAAACAAAGCAGGATATCAATAAAAGATCCAATATTATAGCATTTATTATTGTGGCGGTTTTTGTGCTTTTAGGAAAATATATTTTCGAATTATTTAATATCAGTATTCCAGCCTTTAAAATTACAGGTGGTATTTTAATATTTTTTATTGGGTTTGATATGCTGCAATCTAAGCAGTCTAATGTTAAAACGCTAGATAACGTTCATGTGGATGAAAACATTGCTGTTTCTCCTTTAGCAATACCAATTTTAGCAGGACCAGGAACTATTGTTACCGCAATGAATTTTGTGTCTAATGTAGAAACGATTCATATTATTTTAGTGATTCTTATCTTTGGTTCCATGAGTTTATTGACTTATTTCACATTTAGATTAAGTGATTTAATTGTTAGAATAGTTGGTCACAACGTGATTTCTGTAATAGGAAAAATAATGGGATTAATTATAGCAATTATTGGTACGGGTATGATTATTCAAGGAATTAAAATTTCCTTTAATTTAATAACGATATAAATACATTGTAATATATAGACGGTAATATGAAAAAAATACTAGTGCTTTTTTCTCATCCCAAATTTGAGAAATCCAGAGCAAATGCAGCACTTGTTAATCATATAATAGATATGGAAGGTGTTACTTTTCATGATTTATATGAGCGTTATCCAGATTTTCATATTGATGTTTCTACCGAAAAAGAACTACTAAACGCCCATGATGTTATTATTTGGCATCATCCTTTTTATTGGTATAGTTGTCCGCCATTAATGAAACAATGGATGGATATGGTTTTAGAGTTTGATTGGGCTTATGGTCCAAATGGAAACGCCTTGCAAAACAAAACCTGCTTAAATGTTATAACTACTGGTGGTTCTAGAGAAGTCTATTGTTCCGAAGGTAGTAATAGCTTTACGGTTAGTCAGTTTTTAAGACCATTTGAGCAAACGGCGACCTTGTGTGGTATGGAATATTTGCTACCATTTACAGTAATGGAAACCCATAAGTTAAGTGATGTGGATTTAAGTAATTATGCGATTCAATATGGGAATCTAATTACTTTACTTAAAGATAATCTGACCAAAAAAGATTGTAAAGGATTTTCTTTTTTAAATGATATTCCAAAACTGAAAAATCAATAAATTATGACTGGAAGTATACTTTTTGAAGCCATAGTTTTTCTTGCAGGAGCGATTATTTGTGTGTCTATTGCCAAACGATTAGGCTTAAGTTCTGTAATAGGGTATTTACTAGCAGGGGTATTAATTGGTCCTTATGTTTTGGGCTTTATAGGAAAGGAAGGCGAAGATATATTACATTTTGCAGAATTTGGAGTGGTAATGATGCTGTTTTTAATCGGACTAGAAATTGAGCCAAAAAATTTCTGGAACATGCGAAAAACCATACTTGGTATGGGAGGCATACAAGTAGGAGGAACCATGCTGCTATCGTACATCCTATTTTCCATTTTAGGTTTTGAGTGGAAAGTAGCTTTGGTTATTTCTATGGCTGTGGCATTATCATCTACAGCAATTGCGATGCAAACCATAAAAGAAAAAAGATTAATGGATACTACCTTTGGTACGGCTTCTTTTTCCATTTTATTGTTTCAAGATATTATCGTGATTTTTATGTTGGGTTTTATTCCGCTGTTATCGAATGCAGAGGATAACGCTTCCGCGGAAAAACATAGTGAGCATGCCAATTTATTAGAAAATCTACCTATTGGTTTTCAAACTTTAGCCATAATTTTATCGGTAGTTTTAATTATTGTTGCTGGTCGTTATTTAATTGTACCTATGCTACGAAAAGTAGCCAAAACGGGCGTGCGAGAACTATTAATTGCTGCGGCTTTTTTAATTGTTTTCGGAATTTCATTTACAATGGAATACGTTGGTATAAGTCCTGCTTTAGGAGCCTTTTTAGGAGGCGTAGTACTTTCTAATAGTGAATTTAAGCATGAGCTTGAAAGTACGTTGGAACCTTTTAAAAACTTACTTTTAGGTTTGTTTTTTATGGCTGTTGGTGCCTCTATTAACTTTATCGTTATTGCTAAAAATCCGTTAACCATTGGAGGAATCCTAATTGCAATTATCGCTTTAAAAGCACTTGTTTTATTTATTACAGGGCATATTTTTAAATTAAAAATAGATCAAAAACTACTGCTGACTTTCAGTTTGGCCCAAATTGGAGAATTTGCATTTGTGTTGTTGTCTTTTGCTTTCGGACTGAATATTTTAGAGCAAGATCAAATGGATATGCTATTAGTGATAACGGCATTAAGTATGTCGTTAACACCGATTATAGGTATGATTAACGAACGCTTTATTCTTCCAAGAATTGGTACTAAAGAGTATGTAAAAAGACCAATGGATCATATTGCAAAATCTCAAAAAATAATATTGGTAGGTTTTGGCCACTTTGGAAGTACCATTGGTCGCTTTCTACGTTCGCATGGTGTAGAAGCAACCATTTTAGATCACGATTCTAATCGTGTCGATTTCCTTCGCAAAATGGGATTCGAAGTGTATTATGGAGATGCTACACGTCTCGATTTATTAGAATCTGCAGGAATTGCAGAAGCTAAAATAATTATTTGTGCTACCAATAAGATTGAAGTTTCTAAAGCGATTAGTAAAATTATTAAAGAGAAATATCCGCATGTAGAATTTATGATTCGTACTAAAAATCGTTATGATGCTTACGAATTACTGAATCTTGGAAATGAAAATATCTATCGGGAATCCTTAGAGACATCATTAACACTAGCTAAAGATGTATTGAGTAAAATGGGTTTTAGAAAATATACCTTAAATAGACAAGTACATAATTTTATTAAGTATGATGAAGATAGCTTAAGGCGTTTAGCTTCCGAACCTAAAAGAGAAGACACTTATATTTTTAAAGCTAGAAAAGAGTTAGAACAACAGGAGAAATTTTTAAATGAAGATTTTAAAAGAGGTATCGTCGAATATGATAATCATTGGGATAGCGAACATATTAGAAAAGCTTTAGAAAAAACAAAAGACGAATAAGGTATTGATGCAAAAAGACATTCCACATATTGTATTTAATTCTCAAAAACCAGATAATAATGGTATTGAAATATTAACGATTGAAAGTCTTGCTGTTAGAAAAAAGGAAATAGCGCATAATCCGGAAAAAGCACATCAATTAGCTTTTAATATGATCGTGTTTTATACCGAAGGAAAAAGCAAACAGTTAGTAGATTTTGTATGGCATGAAGTGAAACCAAATACCATAATTCACTTATCTAAAGGGCAAATTAATGCCTTTCAGTTTCAAGATGATTTAAAAGGGTTTATCCTTTTGTTTACAGATGATTATTTGAAAAAACAGATTAATTCATTGCCAAAAAATGAACTAATTAGATTGTTCAATGCACATTTATTTTCGCCAATAATTCAGGTTCCTAAAGATTCAAATGTATCCAAATATCTGCAATTGTTTTATGAAGAATATGCCAATGTATCGGAAGGCTATAATCAAGCAAACACCTACAATTCCTTATATTCTATTATTTTTTCAAAATTAGAACGCTTAAAGCAGTACCAAACATTTCATTTAAAAACTTCGGATAAATTAAATACATTTCTAGCGTTCAAATCGCTTTTAGAAAACAACTATACCCAAAGCAGAAATGCTGATTTTTATGCA
Source organism: Oceanihabitans sp. (assembly GCA_018067265.1). Taxonomy (GTDB): domain Bacteria; phylum Bacteroidota; class Bacteroidia; order Flavobacteriales; family Flavobacteriaceae; genus Oceanihabitans. The sequence continues at coordinate 6,370 of JAGPUY010000060.1, forward strand.
GTTAAATTAAACATCACGTATAAACATCTTAATACGATTTGTAAAGACGCCCTTGCCATTACTGCAAAACAATTTATTGATGAATTTGTGGTTCTTGAAGCAAAACGCTTGCTTATAAATTCGGAAATAAAAAGTACCGAATTAGCCTATTCCTTAGGTTTTGAAGAACCAACTAATTTTGTAAAATACTTCAAAAAGCATACAGGATTTACACCAAACGCCTTCAAAAAAGACTACATCTAGTTCTATAGGTTCGATATTTACCGTTTTTACGACCGTATTCACCTTTAATAAGTTCTAAAATAATTCGAACTTTGTGCTATGCGTTGGATAGAAAATATATTAAAAAAGGTAGTATTACAAGATCCTATTATTACTAAAAAAAGAACAACTTACAGCTTCGGTTTATAAAATTAGGCCTCAAAGCGAAAGTATTAAATCAGCCAGTTTTCAACCTGGATATTTTTACGTTTAGGCATTGGTATTGGCTAATATTTACCATTTTAAAATACTATTAATTGGAGTTAAAATGGAATAATCATCCGCTTTTAAAGGATAGATAAACACAGTATTAATTATAAAAAAATAATATCATGAAAATAGCAGTAACATCCGCAAGCGGAAAATTAGGAGCTTCTATAGTTAAACACCTAATCCATATAATTGGTAAAGATAATGTGGTTGCTATAGCTCGTACTCCAGAAAAAGCATCGTATTTAGGAGTAGAAGTAAGGCAAGGAGATTACAATAATAGAGCACAATTTATTACTGCTTTAAAAGGTATAGATGCGGTGTTGTTAGTTTCCGGGATGGATGCTCCCGATCAACGTATCATCCAGCACAGAAATGTTATTGAAGCGGCAAAACAAAATGGTGTTAAAAAAATAGTATATACTAGTATTGTTGGTGCCGAAAAAGGCAATGCGTTTAGTCCGATTGTACAAACCAATCGACAAACAGAAAAAGATATATCCAGTTCAGGTTTAAAATGGGTTATAGGTAGAAACGGTATCTATATCGAGCCTGATTTAGAATACCTAGATACCTATATAAAAGATGGACAGGTAAGTAATTGTGCTGCTAACGGGAAATGTACATATACCAGTCGTGAAGAGTTAGGTTTTGCGTATGCAAAAATGCTAACGGAAGACAAGCATAATAGGAAAATTTACAACCTTGTTGGGGATGCAATTACACAAAGTCAATTGGTAGATTGTATGAATCAAGTGTATCACACGAATTTAGTGTATACATCGGTTTCGGTGGCAGCTTATGCAAAAGAAAGAACTGCTGCTTTAGGGGATTTTATGGGAACTATAATTGCTGGAATTTATGAGGGTATTAAAAAAGGGGCTAATGATGTGGCTTCCGATTTTGAAACCGCAACAGGTAGGTCGCATAAATCTGCCATTGAAATGATGAACGTTTTTAAAAACGAACAAGAGTAATCTTAAAACATTTCTTGTAATATTTGAATTGGTTCGATATTTACCATTATTACAATCATTTTCACCTTTAGTAAAACGTATTGCTATAGTAATTTTGTACTCAGAATTTAATGAACAAATAACAATACATGAAACAAACACTTTTAGCAGCAACACTAGTTTTAACATTAGCAGCTTGCAAATCGGAAAAAGGATTAGAAAAAGAATCACAAATAACAAAAGAAACTAAAATGGAAGTATCCATTAAAGAAAAAACGTTGGCCGTTTTAAAAAGTATTGAAACTGGCGATCCACAAGGAGTAAGTTACATTAATGCAGCAAATTACAAGCAGCATAACCTTGCAGTAGCAGATGGTTTAGATGGTTTTGGAGCTTTGTTAGCATTGGCGCCAGAAGACGGTTTTAAAGAGAATACAGTACGTGCATTTGAAGATGGAGATTACGGATTTACACAAACAGAATACGATTTTTTCGGACCAAAAATTGGTTTTGATGTCTTTAGATTTGAAAACGGAAAAGTAGTAGAACATTGGGATAATTTAATCGAAAAAGCAGCTGCAAATCCAAGTGGTCACACACAAACAGATGGTACAACAAGTATTACAGATTTAGACAAAACGGAGTCGAACAAAACACTAGTTTCCAATTTTGTAAACGATATTTTAGTACATGGTCAAATGGATCAAATTTCAAACTACTTTAATGGGGACAACTACATACAACACAACCCGAATATTGCAGATGGTTTATCTGGTTTAGGTCAGGCCTTAGAAGGTATGGCAAAACAAGGTATTACTATGGAATTTGACACCGTGCACAAAGTATTAGGTCAAGGTAATTTTGTGCTCACCATAAGCGAAGGTACATTTGCAGGACAACCAACATCTTATTATGATTTATTTAGAGTAGAAGATGGTAAAATAGCAGAGCATTGGGATGTTATGGAAACTATTGCGCCAGAAGCAGATAGGAAAAACACAAACGGAAAGTTTAATTACCCAAAATAATTTATCATGAAATATATATTAATTATTCTTACTAGTTTAACCTTGTTAAGCTTCGGGAAAAAGGAAAAGGAAGGGAATTCCTATATCATAGAAATCACCACTTTTGAAATAAAAGTTGCAGTAAATACGGAAGATTTCTGGAAAGAAGACGTAAAATAGATGCCAATTATACGAGTAAACAGCCTGGCTATATTAGCAGAGAAAGTAGATTTGATGAGGAAACCAATGAGGTTTTAGTAGTTGCAAAATGGAACACTAAAGAAGATGCGGATGCATCGATGGAAAAATTTATGACAGATAAAACTGTTACAGATTATGTAAAGATGATTGAAGGAACCGCCATGAAAATGAAACGCTATGTAGTGGATTAAATGGTAATTGTGGATGAATAGTAGAAAAGGTTACCAGTTTGGTAACCTTTTTAATTGAATAGAAATAATATTTAAAAATATAAACAGATGTCAGACGTAAAAACATGCCCAACTTGTGGCGCAAAAGCAAAGTTCAAAATAAAAGAAGAGATAGAAACCTTTACAGCCGTTCAAGATGAAGATGCATTTAAAAAATAGGGCAACTAAAAAAAGCCTTGCAAAAGTTTAAAGACAAAGCAGATGCTTTCGAAAAAGAAATAATTGCACTAAAAGGAAATAATACAAGTGAAATGAATCACATACTAATCAAGTAGTTTTTGCTAAACATTTTATCATAAATATCCTTACTAAACATATACAGTTGTGCTGGTTTTTTAGAAACACCAACTTGTTTTTCGTCTAGTGCAATGATATATTTTTTGTTTATTAATTTTCTTCTGAAATTTCTATTGTCTATTTCTATTCCTAGAATAGATTGATATACATCTTGCACCTCGTTTATAGAGAACTTATCCGGAAGTAATTTGAAAATGATTGGTTCCGATAAACACTTTATTTTTAAATCTTCGTAAGCTTCTAAGATGATTTTTTTATGATCAAATCCCAATTCTGGTAAATTAGTAACAGGAAACCATTTTGCTTGCTTCTTGCTGTTATTTACATCCACATCTTCCGTTTTCAATAGAAAGTAATAGGCGATAGTCGTTGTTCTTAAATGAAACGCTTCGTTTTTAATCCAAATGATATCTTTCGGATTCATTAATCTATCGGGATTACCAAAAGCCTTAAACTGCTTTTTATATTGATTGGTTAAACCAGTCAATTCTTTTAGTACTCTAGTGGCAGTTTCGTCTAAAGTCTCTTCTTTATATACGTGGTATCCTGTTAAGACATAATCATCCACTAAAATTTCTTCTTTGTTTTCCGATGCCAAGAAACGTTTTATTAATAAAACATTTAAAGATTTGGTGTTTATGTCAAATCCAAATACGACACAATCCACAGATATATTTAATATTTTTTCAGGTTCCATAAAATAATTTATTATAAAAACAGGTGTTTGTTTTGATAGGCACTAATATATAAAAATTTAATTAAACGTCAATTATACATTATAATTGATGTGCTTAAAAATTACTAAATACTTGATTTTAATATCAATATAGCATACAAAAATGTTAAAATTGCATATTTTTTCACTTTAAAATTAGGTTTATCTAAAATATTTGTGATACATTTGAAAAACAAACGTAAATATGACGTTTGTAAAATTAGTAACCAATTAAAACCAAAACCATGAAAAGACAAACAGAATTATTTTTGCAAAAATCTTTAAAGGCAGAAAACAAGAAACAGTCTAAAACACTTTTAGTGCTACTTAGTTTTTTAATGGTGTTGACATTTAATTTAGCTTCCGCACAAGAGGAAGAAATAGAAGACGATTATAAACCATTTAATATCGGTGCCCATTTAAAAAACATGCATACTTGGCATGGATTTGTAGTACATCAAGGTGTTATGATGGCAACAAATATAGAATACAACTCTAGAAATGAGAAGTTTACTTTTGGCTTTTGGGGAGGAGCAAGTTTTTCAGGTGCTGATATTGTAAGTAATACCGGTGAAAATGTAAGTGCTCTTTATAAAGAGTTTTCTATTTATACAAAATATCGTGTTTCCGATAAGTTCTTTATAGAAGCAGTTTCGCATAACAACTACACAGGAGTAGAAGAAAGAGGTGATAAATTACATTATTGGAGATATGACAAAACGCAAGGCTATAATTTCGTGGATGTTAATTTCGGTTATAACATAACACCAAATACACTATTCTATTTAGCAACTATTGTTGGCGGTGGTTCTGGGGATTATGAAGTAGAAGACGATGGATCTTTAACCGATTCGTGGACACACTATTTTGAAGTGAGTAGTAAAGTTTGGAAAAATAAAAATTCTAGTTTATCTCTTTTTGCAGGTGGTGCATGGTCTTTTATAACGGATAAAACATTTTATACCGAAGAGGCAGGAAATATTATAAATGTTGGTGCTACCTTTAATAAGCAAATATCAATAAAAAATTATAACTTACCTGTAGATGTGACTGTTATGTGGAATCCAGAAAAGGAAAAAACAGTTTTACAGTTAGATATTACTTTATTTTAATAAAAAAATAACATTAATTAAACTAATACAAACCATTATGAAAACTCAAAACGTACAATCCGCTTTAAAGAAGATGTACTTGCCAATACTGGCAATTGCATTGCTATTTAATGTATCTAGTTGTGTAGAACAA
>JAGPUY010000062.1 GCA_018067265.1 Oceanihabitans sp.
ACATCCCATCCATTTAAACCACCAACGAAATCTTCTTCAAAAACTACTTCAAACTCATCCAGGTTTAAAGGACTACATCTTGTAGCTTCCATATTTACATCTTCTGCAGCATTTAAAGCTAAAATACGTGTACTACCATCAAAAGTTTTGTTTACTATCGCTTTTACAGAACCATTACCTTCTGGTAATAAAAATTCTTTAAAAGTAGCAAAAGAACTAGTTTCTAAAGACATATTTGAATATGTAAACCCGTCACAAGCTTGTAAAGTTCTTTGTGTATCATATACTTGAACAGCATCAAAATAACGCTCTCCAACTAAGTTATCTGCAAACTGTATGTCATCTATTTGAACAAAAACACCTACTTGTGCATCTGTTAATGTTGCAAAAGTCATTGGTAAAGGAATGATTTCTTCTGTTACATTTGAACGTAAGATATTGTCTCTAATTTGGTTTTCGTTAATTCTAAGAACCGTACCACCATATTGATCGAATTCTGTATCTCCACCAATGGTAATAATTCCGTTACCAACTCTTTCTTCACCAATATGAAGTCCTTTTAAGCTAATATATACTTCACGACCTTGATTGTATTGGTTGTAGCTATCTACTTGGTCAATAGTAATTTTTAAAGCTCCCGTTGGGTTAGAAGGTGCATCTTGAAGAAAAAATTCTTTAAAGAAGTTTCCTGATTTATCACTAGAAGACACATATCCTTTTACATACACATCATTTTCTACATAAAAAGGTACTGTTTCTGCTCCTTGCTCGTTATATAAAGCTTTTACATAAGCCATATCCACTTCTGTTGCATTTGCTAACATAGCAGTTAAAGCTTCATTTTCATCCTGTCCTAAACTACTAGGAATCGTATAATCATCATCTTGCACACAAGATGTGATAGCTATTGCAGCTACCATTGTTAGTATTAACGTTAAAAATTTATTCGTTCTTTTCATGGCGTATTTATTTTTAATTTTTGAATTCGTGAATGTTCTACATTTCATAATTCGTAATATTATTATAATTAATTTTTCTTTTTTTAGAATCTAAAGTACACATTTACAAAGTAATTTGCACCACGACCATACCAATATTTAGCTCCAAACACACGTGATGGATTGGCATTATCGTCTCTTAACTCTCTGTAATTCGCATTTCTACCTTGTTCAAAACCACCAGTTTTGTACTCTTTATCCAATACATTACCTACACTAGCGAAAAAGCCAATATAGTACTGATCTATTTTCCAAGATTTACCACCAACAAGATTTACAACCATGTAATTGTCAAATTCTTCTTGTTTTAATAACTCTGTAGCTACTTCTGGATCGTAGTCATTAAATGGTAATCCATCTGCATCTAAATAGAAATTTTCTGTTCTTGTTAATGCATTCACATCTGTATATGCATTTGAGAAAAAGTTAGCTGTTGCACCAAACCACCAGTATTTAGGATCACGGTATTCAAAACCAACAGAAGCGGCACGTTGTGGTCCTCCTGCTACTTTATAATCTTTAAGATTTGCTTGTCCGTAAGAAATAGAACCATCTGCCGAATCGAAACCAGCTGAAGTTAAGTATAAATCTGGATTATTATCATAAACATACTCACCAACAGAACCTGCCGCTTTTAGTTTAATAGTAGGTGTTACTTGTGCCTCAATACCAAATTCTACACCAATATTTCTTTTATTGACTCCTGTTAAAACTTCTTGAACAAATGCTGATGTTTCATTTTCTGCAATTGCATCACCACTTAATCCATCTGCGTAGTAGAAACCTACTTCGTTAGCATCTTTAATGGTAGAATAGAAACCTGTTAATCTCGCTTTTATAATTGGAGATCTAAAAATATAACTCGCATCAAAAGAAGTTACTTTTTCTTCTTCAATACCTCTTACTACATTATGATTCTCTCTAGAGTTAGAGAATGTGTTACGTAAAGAGGGTGCTCTTTCAATATAACCAGCATTGGCATCGAATAAATGTTTCCCTGTTATTTTATACGTAAATCCTGCTTTAGCACCAAGACCATTAAAGGTAAGCTCTTCTCCTTTTCCGTAAGAAGTATCTTGAAAATTACTATGTTGCCATAATCCTTCTCTTTGGTATGTAGTACTTGAAAGACTACCAGAAACGAAAAAGTCTATTTTGTTATATTTAAATTGTGCCTGTGCATATCCAGAAAGTACATCTGCATATAAATTATAGTTGTATCTATATTTATCACCTACCCCAACTAATCTATCTTGATTTTGATTATCGTATTGAAAACCATCAAAAGAATCTACATTTAAAGCGCCAACCGTAGAACCTAATAAATCGATAATTTCACCGAAGTTTTCCGATTTTAAATTTTTATAATTAAGAGATGCATTAATTAAAATGTTCTCATTAATTTCTGAACTTAAAATAGAGTTTATAGTAAGTTGCTTATCATCTGCACGATCTTCATATAACACATACGCTGCTGGATCACTACCATTAGTTTCTATATTATTGTTTTGATTCGCTGTAAGGATATACTCCCAATCTATTTGACCATCATTTAAAAAGTTTTGTTCGGCTAAATACGCTCCTGCATTATCAGGACCATCATCATCTGCTGTATAATAACTTGGTAAATTTTGGTAATACGCTGGACTTGGGTTTGAACCTCCAGAATAATCTAAACGGCTATTTCCTAGTTTACCAAATTGGTAACCAACGTTTGTATTTAATGTTGTTTTAGGTGAAATATCCCAATAATGATTTAACATTATAATTGGTTCTTCTACTTCTTTGATACGTGAATTTCTTTTATCACCATCTAAATATCCCCAATACTCGTTATACTTAATTCCTTTAAGGTCGTATACTTCTTGTGTATTTGGTGAAGATTTACCTCTTCTATTTGGTGCGTAGATCGATGTAAAGTTTAAGCTATGTTTGTCTCCAAATTGTTTTTCAACAGAAGCGAAAAAAGAATTAGAGTCATATAATGAAGCATCTTGATACCCTTCATTTCCCCAACGTCTTCCTGCCATAACAGTATATGCCCAACCACCTTCTAATGCTCCAGAAGCATAGCTAGCCATTAAACGGTTTGTGTAACTTCTGTTAGAAGAAGAATACGTTACACGTCCACCTTCTCTATAACTAGATGCTCTAACATTAACATTAGAAGTACCTAATATACCTCCAAAGTTATATGCTGATGGCGTTAAACCAGAAGTTAATTCTTGGTTACGCATGACATCGTTAAGTCCACCCCAATTGTTCCATTGTGGTCTTCCATTGTATAGCTTGTTCATTTCAATTCCATTAATTAAAACAGAACCGTTATCCGAGTCTAAACCTCTTACTTTAAAAAAAGAAGAGCTAAATTCAAAAGCCGCTGTACGTTGAAAAATGTCTTGTGATGAAGAAAGTAAACCAGAAATATTATCTGCTCCAGTCGTATCATCATTTAGCTCATCATCCGAAAGTGTAATGGTAAATAAATCATTTCCAGCTACGTCTCTTTCCATTACCATATCGTTTATGGTTAATGTTTTACCTTCATTAACAACAATAGGATAACGTTGTGGAACGAAAGCCTCCTTAGTTAATCTTAAAACTTGTTCGCCTAAAGGCAAATCACTGCTAAACGTAAACACTCCTAGCGCATTGGTAAGCGCAGATATGTTTGTTCCTTCAATAGTAACAGTAACATCTGAAATAGGCTCGAGAGAAATTGGTTGTTTCACACTTCCTGTCACCATGGTTTGCTGCGCAAACGTGGTAAAGCCTGATAAAATTCCGAAGAAAAGAATTAGTAATCTTTTTTGCATACTTAAATTTATAGTTAGTAAACTCTTATTACATTAAATAATTATTATTTAAAGCAGACAAATTTACATTATTTATAATAAATATCTACATTTGGCAGGAGTTTTGTATTAACATAACTATAACATAACATTCACATTCATGAAAAATTTAAAATTCTGGCTTGCAGCACTGTGTTTAACAGTTCTTTTCACCGCACAAGCTCAAGAAAAGAAAAAATTTAAAATCCATACTGTCGGGTTTTACAACCTTGAAAATTTATTTGACACCATTAATGACACTAGTAAATTTGACGAAAGAAGCCCTATAATGGAAATGAAAACGAAACAGTTTGAAGTTTACCAAAAGAAGGTTAAAAACATGGCTCGTGTTATTTCTGAAATAGGAAAAGACGTTACCAACAACTCTCCTGTCATATTGGGTGTATCTGAAGTTGAAAACAGAGAAGTATTGGAAGACCTTGTAAATGATCCTGCATTAATACAGCAAGATTACGGCATTGTACATTACAACTCTCCAGATGTTAGAAGTATTGATGTTGCTCTTATATACCAAAAAAAATACTTCACACCTTTATCTACTAGTAGCCATGAGTTAAAAATTTATGATGATAAAACAAAGGAACGTAAATACACTAGAGATCAATTACTAGTAAGTGGTAAATTAGATGACGAAATGATTCATGTCATTGTAAATCACTGGCCTTCTCGTAGTGGTGGAGAAGCACGTAGTAGACCTAAACGTGTTGCAGCTGCTAAGCTGACTAAGCGACTTTTAGATTCTTTACAATCTAATGACCCTTATGCTAAAGTATTTATTATGGGGGATTTAAATGATGACCCAACAAATGCAAGTGTTACCGATGTTTTAAAAGCGCAAAGCGACAAAGAAAAGGTTGGTTTTAAAGGACTTTATAATCCGTATTCTAATATGTTTAAAAAAGAAGGCTTAGGTACTACTGCGTATAGAGATGCTTGGAGTTTATTTGATCAGATTATGGTTACAAAACCATTAATTGAAAAAGACTATTCTTCTTTTACCTTATATAAAGCTGGGATTTTTAATAAAAACTACTTAGTAAATAAAAAAGGAAGATATAAAGGATACCCTAAACGTAGCTTTGCAGATGGTGGATTTACGGATGGATTTAGTGATCACTTTCCCGTGTACACCTTTCTTGTTAAAGAAATTACCGAGTAAGAACCACCTCGTCTTCTGTTTTTTTTTTGTAAAACAGAAACCACTCCTCCTTAAATAAAAGAGAAGTGGTTTAAAACTAGCAAGTTTTAGCAAACATAAAAAAGGCTTCCACATATGGAAGCCTTTTTTATTATACTGTCTTTCTG
>JAGPUY010000065.1 GCA_018067265.1 Oceanihabitans sp.
GCATAAGACTGTATCATTTCTAACGGAAGGAATGTTTGTCCTTCAGGGAAAACCACCAAATTTGTGGTATCTGTTTCCACCTCCACTCTAAAGGTGATTTGTTCTCCTATTTTTATAGAAGTAGAATCAATAACGGAAGTTACTTGTGCAAATGAGAAAAAAGAGAATAGAATAAAGAAGAAAGACAGAACAAGGTTTCTTGTTTGCTTCATTTCATAATTCATAATTCGTAATTCGTTACTTTTCATACTAAAAATAGGTTTAGACTGTGCTTCACCTGACATTTTCTTATTATTATCTTCTTTTAAAATAACCTAAAAGCTTTTTCACATAGCTTTCATCTACTCTACAATCAATGGTTCCTGCACCAGATTTCGCAAAACTATCCTTATAATATTCCACTTTTTCTGTATAGAATTTAGCATAGTTTTTACGCACCGTTTTAGATTGTGTGTTTACTAAAAGCAACTCACCCGTTTCTTCATCTTGCATTTGTACCATACCAATGTTTGGCATTTCCTCTTCGCGTTTATCAAAAACTCTAATTCCGGTTACATCGTGCTTTCCTGCTGCTATTTTTAGGGTTTGCTTATAATCGTCAGCAATAAAATCAGAAAGCACAAAAACAATAGCTTTCTTTTTCATTATGTTACGCATAAACTTTAAAGCTTCGGCAACATTGGTGCCTTTACTTTTTGGTTTAAATTCTATAAGCTCACGAATAATACGCAATACATGGGATCTTCCTTTTTTAGGTGGAATATAAAGCTCGACTTCGTCAGTAAATAAAATCAGCCCTATTTTATCGTTATTCTGTGTTGCAGAAAATGCTAATGTAGCTGCGATTTCTGTTACTACTTCATTTTTAAATTGTTCTTCGGTACCAAATAATTCGGATCCCGAAATATCTACCATAAGCATCATAATGAGCTCACGTTCTTCTTCAAAAACTTTAATATGTGGCAGATTGGTTCTTGCCGTTACATTCCAATCTATATTACGTACATCATCTCCATATTGATACTGTCTTACTTCAGAAAAAGTCATACCACGACCCTTAAAGGTAGAATGGTATTCTCCTCCAAAAATATGATCAGACAATCTGCGTGTCTTGATCTCGATTTTTCGTACTTTTTTTAGTAATTCTTTGGTATCCATTTTTTAAAGCTGTTGGCTTTTAGCTGTTCGCAGTTAGCTAAAAGCTAAAAGCAAAAAGCAAAAGGCTATTTTATGGTACTTCAATCTCATTAACAATCTTGCTAATAATATCTTCTGAAGTTATGTTTTCTGCTTCCGCTTCGTACGTAATTCCAATTCTATGACGTAATACATCATATACTACCGCACGAACATCTTCTGGTATTACATAACCTCTTCGCTTAATAAATGCATAACATTTTGCAGCGGTAGCAAGGTTAATACTTCCACGAGGGGAAGCTCCAAAAGATATTAATGGTTTTAAATCTTCTAATTTATATTTTTCTGGGTAACGTGTTGCAAAGATGATATCTAGAATGTATTTCTCAATTTTCTCATCCATATATACTTCACGAACCGCTTCTTGTGCTCTAAGTATTTGGGCTACCGAAACTACCGGATTTACTTTTTCCCAAGATCCTTTTAAGTTCGCTCGCATGATTAATTGTTCTTCTGCTTGCTTTGGATAATCTATAACTGTTTTTAGCATAAACCTATCTACTTGCGCTTCTGGTAAAGGGTACGTTCCTTCTTGCTCCACAGGATTCATCGTTGCCATTACTAAAAAGGGCTTATCCAATTTAAAAGTTTCATCACCAATAGTTACTTGCTTTTCTTGCATTGCCTCTAATAAAGCAGATTGCACTTTTGCAGGTGCTCTGTTAATCTCATCCGCTAGTACAAAATTTGCAAATATTGGCCCTTTTTTAATTTTGAAGTCGTTTTCCTTCATATTATAAATCAAAGTTCCAGTAACATCCGCAGGTAAGAGATCTGGTGTAAATTGTATTCTACTAAAACTTCCAGATACTGCTTGAGATAGTGTGTTAATTGCTAATGTTTTTGCCAGACCAGGAACACCTTCCAATAAGATATGTCCTTGACCTAATAATCCTATAAGTAATCTTTCGATCATGTCTTTTTGACCAACAATTACTTTATTCATTTCTAGCGTTAGTAAATCTACAAAAGCACTCTCTTTTTCAATTTTCTCATTAATTGACTTAATATCAACTATACTTGTATCTTCCATCATTTTTTAATTTTTAAAGGCATGAATTTAACATTCATAATTTGGAGGTGTAAATTTGTTAAAATTTTTAATGCGCTGCTGTTAATAATTGGTTAAAAGTTGTAGTGTTTAATATATGTTTAAGCCTTTTTCTTTGTTATTTTTAATGTTCAAAATAAAAAAAATGATAAAGAATAAATTTTCCAGAATTATTGCCGGAACTATGACCTGGGGAGATTGGGGAAAGCAACTACCTAAAAAAGAGATGATTATACTGCTAAACCACTGTGTCACACAAGGTGTAACTAGTTTTGACCATGCAGATATTTATGGGAGTTATACTACAGAAACTGCTTTTGGTAACGCTTTCGCGGAAAGTGGTATCGCACGAGAAAAAATGCAAATAATTAGCAAATGCGG
>JAGPUY010000076.1 GCA_018067265.1 Oceanihabitans sp.
ATCGAAGTATAGAACCAACACACAATAAAATTGCGGTCTGTTTGTTAGATGGTGAATTTAAGGTGAAGCGTTTAAAAATAGATGAGGAAGGACTTTGGTTACAACCAGAAAATCCGAATTATCCAATTATTAGAATTACCGATGCTAACGATTTTGTTATTTGGGGTATAGTTACGAATGTGATTAAGAAGGTTTAGTTTTTCGATATATTTTTAACGAAAACGAATCGCTATAAAACATAAAAAAAGCTTCAGAATTTCTGAAGCTTTTTTTTATATACTACGTGTTTGTAATTAGTCTGCTAATACAATCACTTTATTGTTATTGATCTCTAAAGTACCCGAGTTAATAGCTAACCAAGTCCCTTTATCTTTTCCTTTAGTAAATTTATCTTTTACTTCTTCTTCTAAAGAAATATCGCCATAAATTTTAACGTTTCCTTCTTTTAAAAGAGAAACAATAGGAGCGTGATCTTTTAATAATTCGAATTCTCCGTTTATTCCAGGAAGTGCAATACTTGTTACTTCTCCTTTAAATAAAGTTGCTTCTGGGGATACAATTTCTAAATACATCTTTTAAATTTTATTTAAAAGCTTCCGTGCAAACGGAAGTCTCATTTATATTAATCAGATGCTGAAATAAATTCAGCACTTGCTTCGGCTTATGCCTCTGCAAGCATTTTCTCTCCAGATTCGATAGCTTCTTCAATAGTTCCTTTAAGGTTAAAAGCAGCTTCTGGTAAGTGATCTAACTCACCATCCATAATCATGTTAAATCCTTTAATCGTTTCTTTAATATCTACTAAAACACCTTTAAGACCTGTAAATTGTTCTGCTACGTGGAAAGGTTGTGATAAGAAACGTTGTACACGTCTTGCTCTACCAACAGCCATTTTATCTTCTTCCGATAATTCTTCCATACCAAGAATAGCAATAATATCTTGTAATTCTTTATAACGTTGTAATAACTCTTTTACACGTTGTGCACAATCGTAATGCTCATCTCCTAAAATATCAGCAGTAAGAATTCTTGAAGTAGAATCTAAAGGATCTACTGCAGGATAAATACCTAACTCTGCAATTTTACGGGATAATACGGTTGTTGCATCTAAATGCGCAAACGTTGTTGCTGGAGCTGGATCTGTTAAATCATCTGCAGGTACGTAAACCGCTTGTACAGAGGTAATAGATCCTCTTTTTGTGGAAGTAATACGTTCTTGCATTGCTCCCATTTCTGTTGCTAATGTTGGTTGGTAACCTACTGCAGAAGGCATACGACCTAATAATGCAGATACTTCTGAACCAGCTTGTGTAAAACGGAAGATATTATCTACGAAAAATAATACATCTTTTCCTTGTCCTTCACCAGCACCATCTCTAAAATATTCAGCAATAGTTAAACCAGATAATGCAACACGCGCACGTGCTCCAGGTGGTTCGTTCATTTGTCCGAATACGAAAGTAGCCTTAGACTCTTTCATTATATTTTTGTCCACTTTTTGAAGATCCCAACCACCTTCTTCCATAGAATGCATAAAGTCATCACCATACTTGATAATTCCTGACTCTAACATTTCACGAAGTAAATCGTTTCCTTCACGTGTTCTTTCACCTACTCCTGCGAATACAGAAAGTCCACCGTGTCCTTTTGCAATATTGTTAATTAACTCTTGAATTAATACTGTTTTACCTACACCAGCACCACCAAATAAACCAATTTTACCACCTTTTGCATACGGCTCAATTAAATCGATTACTTTAATACCTGTGAATAGAACTTCCGTAGAAGTGGATAAATCTTCAAATCTAGGTGCTTGTCTGTGTATTGGTAACCCAGCAGCTCCTGCTTTAGGTAAATCTCCAAGACCATCAATAGCATCTCCAATTACATTAAATAGACGACCATAAACGTCATCACCAACTGGCATTTGAATAGGAGCACCAGTAGCAACTACTTCTGTTCCTCTACTTAAACCATCCGATGAGTCCATTGCAATAGTACGTACGGTATCTTCACCAATGTGAGATTGTACTTCTAATACTAAAAGCGAACCATCTGCTTTTTTGATTTCTAATGAATCATAAATCTTTGGAAGTTCAGCACCAGCAGCGAATTCTACATCGATAACTGGACCTACTATTTGTGCAACTTTACCTGTAACTTTTGACATTACTTTTATATTTAATGTTTTGGTATATTATTAATACGAAAAGTAGTTTATCCAATAAAGAGGACTATACGGTTTTTTCGCGCTGCAAATATAGTGGTTTTAATTTAAAAAATATATCAAAATTCGTAGATTTTTAAGCATAAAAAAACGCCTTCGGTTGGAAGGCGTTTAAGTATAATAATTTAATGTATATTATTGAAGCGTAGGCGGATAGTTTGTTGGGTATGTTCCAATGTCTACTAAATTTCCTGAAGCTTCAAAGTTAGATCCATATGTAGTATCTATTGCCTTCATGAATTGGTTTGCTAGTAATGCATAACCTCTTGCTGTTGGATGAACACCATCTAAAGAGAAAGCACCACCTGTTACAAGACTAGAAGTTAATATAAATTCACCATCTGCAAAACCACCATCATGTAATTGTTGCATTAAAGAATTAGCATCTACAAAAGCGAAACCAGCAGAAGATGCTGCAGATTCTAAGATTGCATTAAAAGTATCTGTTGCTGTTTTTATTTCCAATTGTTCTTCTGGAGTTAAAACCCATTTATCTGCTAATGGTATTGCAACACCATTTACAGTTGCTGAGTTACCAGGAATAGCTTCTGTACCAATAAAATTAGATGCAGGTAGTACTAATAAATCTTCAGCAGTAGCTTGTCTCATGTTTACTAAACCAGGATTTATACCTGTTAAGTCCGTTAGGCTTTCGTCCATGATAACCACAGCATTTCCTGCTCCAGCTTGAAACGTAATGGTTCTTTTTAGTATTTCTGCGTCTGCATCAGATTGTGAAATTGCATTTAGACTTACTAAGTAAGCGAAAGCTCCTTGAATACCTGCGTTATAACCACCATATACAGTGGCACTATTTAAAAATGAAGCAGTTCCAGCATCTAAAGGAATAGGGTTATGAGGTACTGTTGTAAAATGAGGTATGGTAGTAACATAAGGAATGTTAGCCATTACACCTTGCACTTGTGCAGCTTGTAAAGCACCAACGATAGTGCTAATAGAGAAATCAAATGTAGGTTGTGGTGTAATAGCTCCTAATGTTGCATCACCACCAGAAGTTGCATATCCTAATATATCGTTATTACCAATCCATAAAGAAACAAATGTTGGTTGTTGCGCTAAAGCATCCCCTAAAACTGTTGCATTTGGTGCAGATGCCATACGTACATAATATGGGTTTGCAGTTGCAGGATCTGTTAATAAATTTCCAGGATTTCCATAACCATCATATAATAAATGAAAACTTGCAGCACCAGGAACTCCCATATTATTATGGCTACCTAATGTTGGAGCAAAAGCTTCTGTTGTTGAAGTTGCTGGTAAACTAGTAGGTCCTACACCATTAAAATATAGTCTAGGTCCAAAGCTACCATTTGCATTTTGTGCTCCTCCAAATAATAAACCACCAATATTGTCATCCATAAAAGGTATTGAAAAACCACCACCACCAGCTAAAGCGAATTTTTGGGATAACATATTAGGAAAAGAATTTTCTTGTCCTGCAATAAATAAAGCATTATCTGTAAATCCTGCAGTTAATGAATTACCAATAGATACATAGTTCGTGAAATTAGCAGAACCAGCTGTTAAAGCAGGAAGTACTTCTTCTTCTACAGGATTATCTAAGAATTTTTCATAATCTTCTTCGTCATTACAAGCTGTAAAACCAATAAGGACAGCAGATAGTAGTATATATTTTATATTTTTCATTTTGGTCATTTTATAAGTTATTAATAGTCCATGAAACATAGTACATAGATCCAATAAATCCAGAACCGAAAGCTGTGAAATATTCTTTTCCACCTAAATTAGTTCCACCAACTTTAATTAAAGATTTTAAGCTAGGAATTTTGTAGTTTATTTGAGCATCCACGGTATGGAATTCTGGCACTACACCATCTCCAAATGTTGCTTCCCAAAAATAGTCATCACTAAATCTATACGCTAGGTTAAATCCGAAGTTTTTAAATAACTCTGTATTACCAAAAGAAGCTTTGAATTTATGTTCCGGAGTATTGAAGTTTGTTTCAAAATCTGGATTTGCAGCTCTATCGAAATCTTGTTTTGTAAAGGTGTAACTACCTCCTAAATCATAATCTCCAAATATTTTAGTAGAAAGACCAATAGAAGCACCATAAGAGTTTACGTCAATATCGGAATTCGTATAGGTACTATATTCCACCGTATCATTAAAATCAATAGCATCTACAGAAAGACCGCCGTCACCTACAGTACCATATAATGGAGCAACAACAACTTCTTGCGATATGAAATCTTCGTATTTATTGTAGTATGTACTAAAGTCTACAACTAATTTACCGAATTTTCCTCTATATCCAATTTCTCCGGATGTTACCTTTTCTGGTTTTACAATATTAGGATTAGATACTACTAAGTCATTGATATCTCCAGATCTTTGATAGATACCAACAGATGTTTCACTATAGGAGTTTGCATATGCAGCAGCACCAGTTTGCGTAATCGATCCTTGTGCAGGGTTATTAGTTGTATAATCCCGAGAGTAACGATCTAAGTTATCTGGAGCAGAACCAATTAAAATGTTTCTACTAGAATCTAAACCAATGAATAAATCTTGTGTCGTTGGATTTCTAAATCCTGTTTGTACAGAAGCTCTAATGTTATGATTTCTATTCAGTGTTAAACCTAAAGATAATCTAGGGGAAACAAAACCATCAAAAAATTCAGATTTATCATAACGAGCAGAACCTGTTATTTTTAAATCCATGTTTTCGTTTAATTCTAAGTCTTTTTGGATTTGTGTATAGACACCAAATTCAGAATAGCTTATTTCACCATCTGTATCTGTGTATATAGTTCCACCAGAATTTAAGGCATATTGTCTAAAAGAACCACCAACTTGAATATCTGCGAAATCTATTAAATGACTAAAGTTATAGTTACCATCTGCATGGTAGTATTTAGATGCATCTTGAAATTTAGATCCTGTTACTAGATTTGGGTCATTAATACTTCTTTTCTTAGCAGCATTAAATAATGCCGAACCTGGCTCATATCTACCTTCTTCTGCAGCAGCTCTTGCAGCAGCATGTGCTTGTTCACTGGTAGTACCAGCAACTAAAGAAGCAGCAACATAAGTTCCTATATAATCACCAAACCAGTCTGCATCACTTTTCCAAGCTCTGTTAATTTGAATACCAGTTACTCCCATATCATAAGAATCACCAGCCTTATCTGCTACGATATAACCTCTTAAGAAGTAATTATCGTTTTTTAATTCTAATTTATGTTGTTGTTGAAAGAAATTATCAATGTTATATCGGTTAGATCCTTGGTAGATTGTTGTACCAGTACCTACTTTACCTACATAAGATACTTCAAAATTGCTATCTGTAATTGGGCGATAATATAAACCCCAATCGGCTTTAACACTTTCTGCTTTATTTTCTGTTAAGTCACTTTCGTTATATCCTGTTCTACTAACAAATACATCTGGAACAACACCTACTCCTCCGGATAAATCATTAAGGTTTGCAGATACTTCATCTCCATATACATTGATACCATTATAGTTTCTGTTGGTAGCTCTTGTACCACCATACATATCCATGTCTACTTCACTGGTAGCAGCCCAATCGGTTCCTTTTAAGTAACCGAAGTTTACTTTTGCAGCAAATTTATCGGAAAACTTGTATGCCATACTTACACCTAAATCTGTGTAAGGGTTATCTCCTGAAGCTTCTTGAGAAGTGATTCCTCTTTTAAAGGAAGCTCTAATCCCTTGGTGATCGAAAGGGTTTTTACTACGCATAAAAAGAATACCATTAAAAGCATTTGCTCCATATAGCGCAGAAGATGCACCAGGTAGTAATTCTACACTCTGTACATCAGTCTCTACCATACCAACAAGGTTTCCAATAGGGAAGTTTAAGGCTGGCGTTGAATTATCCATTCCATCTACTAATTGCATGAAACGTGTATTTGCAAAAGAGGCAAAACCTCTCGTGTTTACCGATTTAAATGTTAAACTGTTTGTGTTAACATCTACTCCTTTTAAGTTTTCTAAACCACCATAAAAATCTGCCGAAGCTGTATTTTTTATTTCTTTTAAACCAAAACGCTCTACGGTTACTGGAGACTCAAAAATACGTTCTGGAGTTCTAGATGCTGAGATTACCACTTCATCTAAAGAAGTTCCTTCTGCTAAAATAAAGTTTAGGGTTTGGTTATTTGCCGTTACATCTTGTGAAAAAGGCTCAAAACCAATACTACTTGCTTGTAAAGTAAATGGAGGGTTTTGGTTTACTGTTAATGTGAAATTACCATCAAAATCGGTAACAGTACCAACTGAGGCACCAACAACAATAATGTTTGCACTAGGAATTGGTAAGTTGTTATCGTCAACTACTGTTCCTGTTATTGTTGTTTGTGCATAGGTTAAGCCACAAAAAAACAACAATAGAATTGAAAGAATTGTTCTCATTTTTTAGTTTTAGTTAAATTATTTGAGCCAATATAATTAAATATTATGAAAACTTTAAGATGTTTTTTTAAAAATTATGCATGCATAGTATTATTTTCTCAATTCTAGTGGTCAAAATTTGAGAAATTCTTAAAAAAATATGGGCAGAATATGGTTTCTGCAAAAACTGTTTTTTACTCTACAGTTACAGATTTTGCTAAATTTCTAGGTTGATCTACATTTTTATCTAACATTACTGCAATATGGTAAGACAGTAATTGAAGTGGGATTGTAGTAAGCAAAGGCGTTAAAGATTCTAGAGTTTCTGGCACTTCAATAACATGATCTGCCAAGTTTTTAACATTGGTATCTCCTTCTGTTACGATACCAATTATTTTTCCCGCTCTAGATTTAATTTCTTCTATGTTGCTTACCACTTTTTCATAATGTCCTTTCTTTGTTGCTATAACAAAAACAGGCATTTGTTCATCTATTAAAGCAATTGGGCCATGCTTCATTTCTGCAGCAGGATATCCTTCGGCGTGGATGTATGAAATTTCTTTTAATTTTAAAGCACCTTCTAAGGCTACTGGAAAATTATAACCTCTTCCTAGATATAAACAGTTCTTTGCATCCTTATATATTTTTGCAACAGATTGAATATGTGCATCAGATTGTAATGCTCTTTCTACTTTTTCAGGAATTAATTCTAGTTCTTGTAAATGGTAGTGATAATTAGAATTGGATATTTTTCCTTTTGCTTTTGCTAACTTTAAAGCAATTAAGGTTAATACGGTAATTTG
>JAGPUY010000081.1 GCA_018067265.1 Oceanihabitans sp.
CAGAAAATCTAGACTTATTTCATCGTATGAAAGATGGAGAATTCCCAAATGGATCTCACATTTTACGTGCAAAAATAGATATGGAAGATCCTAACATGCTCATGCGTGATCCAATCATGTATCGTGTCATGCATGCACATCACCATAGAACAGGAAACGATTGGTGTATTTATCCAATGTACGATTGGACGCATGGAGAAAGTGATTATATAGAACAAGTTTCACATTCCTTATGTTCTTTAGAATTTAAACCACATCGTAAATTATACGATTGGTTTAAAGAGCAAGTATATCCTTTAAGCGCTAAAGAATATCCTTTAATACCAAAGCAAAGAGAGTTTGCACGTTTAAATTTAAGCTATACCATTATGAGTAAGCGAAAGCTGCTTAAATTGGTAGAAGAAAATATTGTTTCTGGTTGGGACGATCCAAGAATGCCAACTATTTCTGGTTTACGAAGAAGAGGGTATACGCCAAATTCTATTAAACAATTTATAGAAAAAGTAGGAGTTGCAAAACGGGAGAACGTTATTGATGTTTCGCTTTTAGAATTTTGTATTCGTGAAGATTTAAATAAAACAGCACCAAGAGTAATGGCTGTTTTAGATCCTATAAAAGTGGTAATTACAAATTATCCGGAAGATAAAGAAGAGTGGTTGGTAGCTGAAAATAATCCGGAAGATACAGCTGCAGGAAGTCGAAAAGTGCCTTTTTCTAATGAAATTTATATTGAAAAAGACGATTTTAAAGAAGAAGCTAGCGATAAGTTTTTCCGATTAAAACTAGGAGGTGAGGTTAGACTTAAAAACGCATATATTATTAAAGCGGAAGGAGTTGTAAAAGATGCAAACGGAAACATTACCGAAATACACGCTACCTATTCGGAAGATACTACCAAAAAAGTAAAAGGAACCTTGCATTGGGTTTCTGTAAAACATGCGGTGCAAGCCGAAGTTAGAGAATACGATAGATTGTTTGTAAACGAAGCTCCAGATAGTCATGAAGGCAAAGATTTTATGGAATTTATTAATCCGAATTCTTTAAAAATTATTCCTGCTTATGTAGAACCAAGTTTGGCTGAAGCGAAAGTAGGAGCGCAGTTTCAGTTTCAACGTTTGGGTTATTTTAATGTAGATAATGATACTGCAGTAGGTAAATTAGTGTTTAATAAAACGGTTGGTTTACGCGATTCTTGGGCAAAAGCAAAGCCAAAAGAAAATACCAATCCAAACCAACAAAAACCACAGCAACAAAGCCAACGCAAAGCGATTAGTGTGATTCAACAATTCGGAAAGAAATACACGAATCTTCCGGAGGAAAAACAAGCAAAAGTAAGAGCAGAAATCCTAGAACTTGCTAAAGAAGTTTCTTATGAAGAATTAGAACCTCTTTTTGCAACTGCAGTTAAAAAAGCAGGTACCAGAATAGGTGCAATGCTAACTTTAAGTGTTTTATTAGAAAATGGCTTAGAGAAAAATGAAGCTATTATTGATTTTATTGAAAAAGCATTAGAAGATAAAAACGAATTGCTAGTTGCAGAAGCAGCAAAGCTTTAATAAACAAGTACCTATAAAAAAACCTTGGTTACATAACCAAGGTTTTTTTGTACATTTAAAACAACTAACAAAAATCATAATCATGGAACAACTTATTAATCCCTGGGCAATTCCGGTAGCAGCAGTGGCAGCTTTAGTAATTGGAGCAATTTGGTACAACCCTAAAGTCTTTGGAAGCGTTTGGATGCGCGAATCTGGTATGACAGAAGAAAAAATGAAAGGAGCTAACATGTTTAAAATCTTTGGACTGTCCTTAATTTTTGCAGGAATGTTATCTATTTTGTTAATGCAACTAACAATACATCAAACAGGAGCTATGGGAATGGTAGGAGGAGACATCGATACTGCTTTACCATCTTTTGAAGCTTTTATGGCCGACTACGGAAACGCTTTTAGAACTTTTAAACACGGCGCATTACACGGAACCATGTTTGGTATCTTTGGCGCATTACCAATTTTAGGAACTATAGCATTATTTGAACGTAAAAGCGCAAAATATATTTTTATAAATGCAGGATATTGGATCGTTACACTTGGTGTAATGGGAGCATTACTTTGTGGTTTATAAAATTTGGTAATGAGGTAACACATGTAAAGACTGAAAGCTTTTAATTTCAGTCTTTTTTATTTTATTTATTTGATACACTTTAAACTTTTTAATACTATTGATGACCTTCCAGATTCTTGGAACCATCTGCCAACACAAGATATTTTCTTAAAAACTCCTTTTTTAAAGGCATTAGAGCAATCTTCACCCAGTAATATCACTTCGTATTATTTAGCTGTTTTTAAAGCCGAAAAACTAATAGGAATAGCCATTCTGCAACGTATTGAAATGTATGCAGCAGATATATTCCGAAAAACATCTACCAATATTTTTAAGGTAATTGCTAAAAAAACGATAGCTAAAATTGTTAGAGGAAACGGAATAATTGTTGGAAACGTCATGCATACCGGACAACATGGTTTGTTTT
>JAGPUY010000091.1 GCA_018067265.1 Oceanihabitans sp.
GGACTAGGGAAATCCCTTGGTTTTTTGGTTGGTGCATTGGTTTTAGGAACTGCTTTTCCGCATGTATTAAACGAAATGACAGGTTCTTTTTCTTGGGAATCTGTAATCCTTGCCACTTCATCGCTTGCGCTATTAGGAGGGTTATTAATGGTATTTCTCGTTCCGGATGGACCGTACAGAAAACCTAGTCAGAAAACAGATTTATCCGTTTTTTTAGGGGTCTTTAAAAATAGAGAATTCCGTGCGGTATCTTTTGGGTATTTTGGTCACATGTGGGAATTATATGCATTTTGGACTTTTGTACCAATCATGCTTCAAAAATATAGTGCGGAACACGATCTGGTACAGTTCAACATCCCTGTGCTATCTTTCACAATAATAGGAATTGGAGGTTTAGCATGCATCTTTAGTGGTTATATTGCACAAACTAAAGGAACCAGACAAACGGCATTTGTAGCATTACTTTTATCGGGTATTTGTTGTCTTATTTCTCCGTTATTCTTTTCTAGTAATTTTGAAAATTTATTTATTGGTTTTCTTATTTTTTGGGGAATCGTAGTTATTGCAGACTCGCCACTTCTATCGACACTAGTAGCTCAAAATGCAGCATCCGAAATAAAAGGCACAGCGCTTACCATTGTTAATTGTATTGGTTTTTCAATTACCATAATTAGCATTCAGCTTATTACTAAAATGCTAGAATTAACCAACTCTAACAGCATTTATACTATCTTGGCTATAGGTCCTATTTTTGGTTTGCTTATGTTACGAAAGAAAAATACATTTAATTTATAATATATTCGCGTAAATTCTATTTGAAACAAATGCAACTCAATCACTACAACACCAACTTTAACAAACGTACGTTCCCTATAACTATTATTTGTGAAAACGTTACCAATGCGCCAAATATTGGAAGCCTTTTTAGAACCGCAGATGCTTTTGGTATTGAAAAAATCGTGTTTTGTGGGGACCATATTCCGTTAGGAAGAAAAATGACAAAAACGTCGCGAGCCACAGAAAAAGTAGTACCTTTTGAAGTGAATGAAAACGCTTCCGAAGTGGTTTCCCAATACAAAGAAGAAGGTTATCATATTGTTGCTCTAGAAATTACTAGCGAAAGCACATCGATACACGCAGCCCTTTTTCCGAAAGAAAAACCAATAGCGATTGTTATTGGAGATGAGAATTTTGGTGTTTCACAAGACATTTTAAAACAATGTGACGCTGTGCTTCATATCGATATGTTTGGGCAAAATAGTAGCATGAATGTGGTACAAGCAACTACTATCGCTTTATATGAAATGACCAAACAGCTTTCCTCTGAAGGCAAGAATTTATAAAATAGTAGGTTAAACGCATTACTATTTATATTTCTCTTTTTTAACACCCATTTTATGAGTAGAAAAAGTTCAAGATTAAAAAAACCAGTCTAATTCTTGAAATCGTCTCTTCCCATTTTTAATGTATAATGAATAAAGCATAAATGAGATTCCTGTCTTCACAGGAATTAATTATATTTACAGCATGACTTCAAACCAAATATCTAATGGTATTTTAAAAGCACTAGGAATTATCCTTGGTGTCGTTTTAATCCTTTTTTTTCTATTTAAAATTCAGTCGGTAATTGTGTATATCGCAATTGCTGCCGTAATTTCATTAATTGGAAGACCTATTATTCTATTTTTAAGAAGAAAACTTAAATTTAAAAACACGCTTGCCGTAATTCTAACCATGTTTATTTTACTTGGATTACTCTTTGGATTGGTACGTTTATTTATTCCTTTAATTGTAGAACAAGGACATAATTTAGCGCTTTTAGATATCGATCAATTACAAGGTAACATAGAAGATTTATATGGTGAAGCAATTGCTTATTTTCAAATAAACAATATAGATGTAGAGCAATCTATAAAAAACTCTAACCTACTATCTAAAATAGATTATTCGGTAATTCCTGATTTTTTAAACTCTTTAATTAGTGGTTTTGGTAGTTTTAGTATTGGTTTATTTTCGGTGTTATTTATCTCTTTTTTCTTTTTAAAAGACAGCAAACTTTTTGAAAATGGGATCTTAACTTTTATTCCATCTGGTAACGAATCTCGATGGGTAAACTCCTCAGTAAAAATTAAAGATTTGTTATCTAGATACTTTATTGGTTTAATATTTCAAATACTAATCCTCTTTATTATATACACTATTGGTTTAATGATTATTGGTCTAGAAAACGCGATTGTCATTGCATTTATGTGTGCATTGCTCAACTTAATACCTTATGTTGGTCCGCTAATTGGAGCATTTTTAATGCTAACATTAACAATGACAAGTAGCCTTGGCGAAAGTTTTAGAGATGTCGTTTTACCAAAAACATTTTGGGTATTTGTGGTATTTTTAATTGGTCAACTTATAGATAATTTTGCAAGTCAGCCAATCATTTTTTCTAAAAGTGTAAAATCGCATCCGCTAGAAATATTTTTAGTAATACTTATTGCAGGTATTTTATTTGGAATTGTTGGCCTTATCGTTGCTGTTCCTGCATACACCGCAATTAAAGTAATTTTAAAAGAGTTTTTATCCGAAAATAAGATCGTAAAAAAGCTTACTAAAAATTTATAATTATTTTGAACGAAAACCTATTACAGACAGAAATTCAAGGTTTTATAAATGATAATTTAGATGCTAATATAGCTTCGTTATTATTAAAAGGAATCGATTTCCCTAAGGTGGAAGCTAAAGAAGTTATAGAACAATTGGAAGCGAAAAAACGTTGTAAAACGAAACTTTCTACTTGGTTTTCTACGGAAAACATATACTATCCCAACAAATTAAATATCGAACAAACTTCTTCTGAAACTACTGCAAAACATAAAGCTAGTTTACTAAACGGAAAGACTATTATAGATCTTACTGGAGGTTTTGGTGTAG
Source organism: Oceanihabitans sp. (assembly GCA_018067265.1). GTDB lineage: Bacteria > Bacteroidota > Bacteroidia > Flavobacteriales > Flavobacteriaceae > Oceanihabitans. Next base: position 2,926 of record JAGPUY010000091.1, read on the forward strand.
ACTGTTACTATTTTTCGAAACATTTTAAAAACGTTATTCATTGTGAAATTAACGAGCAACTTTCCCAAATAGTTACACATAATTACAAACAGCTAGAAGTAGAAAATATACAAACTATTGCCCAAGATGGTTTAGCGTATTTACAGAATACTGAAATTATTGCAGATTGGATTTATATAGATCCTTCTAGAAGACATGACAGCAAAGGCAAGGTTTTCTTTTTAAAAGATTGTTTGCCAAACGTACCAGAACATTTAGATATGCTATTTAATAAGGCGAATAAGGTTTTAATTAAAACGTCACCGCTGTTAGATCTTAGCATTGGTTTAAATGAATTGAAACACGTGAAGACCATTCATATCGTTGCAGTTAATAACGAAGTAAAAGAATTGCTATGGGTTTTAGAAAACGGTTATACCAATGCTGTAACGATAGCAACGTGTAATATTAAAAAAGATACCACCGAAGCGTTTAACTTTTCGCTAGAAGAAGAGATTTTGGCAAGTAGCCAATATAGTTTGCCATTAGAGTATTTATACGAACCTAATGCAGCAATAATGAAATCTGGCGCGTTTCATACGATTTCTAATACACTAGAAGTTTTAAAACTGCATCCGCACTCCCATTTGTATACAAACGATACTTTAATCGATTTCCCTGGAAGAGTTTTTAAAATTGAAAAAGTAATTCCTTATAATAAAAAGGGTTTAAAAAAGGAAGGCTTTGTAAAGGCTAATATTGCTACACGTAATTTTCCGGAAAGTGTAGAACAAATCCGAAAAAAACATAAAATTAAAGATGGTGGAAATGTCTATCTCTTTTTTACCACAGATTTAGAAAATAATAAAATTGTTATACAAACAAAAAAGGTTGCATAAACATGCAACCTTTTTTAATATATATATTGTACTTAAAACTATTCTCCCATTGCTTTAATTAAAGCGGCAGACATACGTTTGTACGTTCCGTTTACCAATCTCTCTCTAATTGCTTCGAAAGCATCTAACGTTTCTGTAACATCTTGTAAGGTATGTGTTGCCGTAGGAATCATTCGTAATAAAATTAATCCTTTTGGTATTACTGGATACACAACAATAGAACAGAAAATTCCGTAATTTTCTCTTAAATCTCTAACTAGTGCCATTGCTTCTGGAATACTTCCGTTAAGATAAACAGGAGTTACACAACTTTGTGTAGTACCAATATCGAAACCACGTTCTTTTAATCCAGATTGTAAGGCATTCACAATTTTCCAAAGGTTTTCCTTTAATTCTGGCATCGTACGCAACATGTCTAAACGCTTTAAAGCACCTACAACCAATTGCATTTGTAACGATTTGGCAAACATTTGAGAACGTAAATTATATTTCAAATAATCAATTATCTCTTTATCTGCAGCAATAAATGCGCCAGTACTTGCCATCGATTTTGCAAAAGTTGCAAAATACACATCGATATCATCTTGTACTCCTTGTTCTTCACCTGCTCCAGCTCCTGTTTTACCAAGGGTACCAAAACCATGTGCATCATCTACGAACAAACGGAAATTATATTTTTCTTTTAAAGCTACAATTTCTTTTAGTCGACCTTGTTCTCCACGCATTCCGAAAACACCTTCAGAAATAACAAGAATTCCTCCTCCTGTGTGCTCTGCCATTTTAGTGGCTCTTTCTAGGTTTTTTTCTAAACTTACTACATCGTTATGTTTGTAAGTAAAACGTTTTCCCATGTGTAAACGTACACCATCAATAATACATGCATGTGCATCTACATCATAAACAATAATATCATCTTTAGAAACCAAAGCGTCAATGGTAGAAACCATACCTTGGTAACCAAAATTTAATAAGTAAGCGGATTCTTTATTTACAAATGCTGCCAACTCGTTTTGTAGTTGTTCATGTAAATCTGTGTGACCAGACATCATACGTGCTCCCATTGGATACGCTGAACCATAGTCTGCAGCTGCTTGCGCATCGACTTTACGAACTTCTGGGTGATTTGCTAAACCTAGATAATCATTTATACTCCAAGTAATGACCTCTTTGCCTTGGAATTTCATTCGGTTAGAAATTACTCCTTCCAATTTTGGAAAAACAAAATAACCTTCTGCTTGTGCTGCCCATTTCCCTAACGGACCTTTATCTTTGTAAATTTTTTCAAATAAATCTTTCATCTGCTATCATTCTTAGTTTAGTTCCACAAAACTAAATATTTCTGTGCACTAAACACAATATTTTTATATTCTATTTTTAACAACAAAAAGATAGAAGGTATCTTTTAGGAAACTTTCTATCTTTAATTATGTTATGTTTTATTATTTTATATACTGAATGCTTTCTGCTGCAACTTTGTTTTTGCTATCGAAAAAGCCTTGATCTGTCATCCATTTATCGCTATAAATCTTACTCATATAACGGGATCCATGATCTGGAAACAATACAACTACTTTAGAATTTTTATCAAACTCACCAGCTTCCTCTAATTGCTTCACTGCTTGCATTGCAGCTCCAGAAGTATAACCGACAAATAAACCTTCGGTTTTTGCAATTTCTCTTGCGGTATGTGCACTTTCTTCATCTGTTACTTTCACAAAAGAATCAATGACATCAAAATCGGTTGCTGTTGGAATTAAATTTTTTCCTAATCCTTCTATTCGGTATGGATAAATTTCTTTTTCATCAAACTCTCTAGTTTCATGATATTTTTTAATTACCGAACCAAAAGCATCTACTCCTATTACTTTCACATTAGGATTTTGTTCTTTTAAATATTTTGCAGTACCAGAAATTGTTCCTCCAGTTCCACTACAAGCTATTAAATGCGTTATTTCGCCTTCGGTTTGCTCCCAAATCTCTGGACCAGTAGAATTATAATGTGCATCTATATTTAACTGGTTAAAATATTGGTTGATATATACAGAACCCTTGGTTTCCTCGTGTAAACGCTTTGCAACCTCGTAGTACGATCTAGGATCGTCTGCACTTACATTTGCTGGGCAAACATAGATCTTTGCTCCCATGGTTTTAAGCATATCAATCTTATCTGGTGAAGATTTTGAGCTTACTGCTAAAATACAATCGTATCCCTTAATAATGCTAACCATAGCAATACTAAATCCTGTGTTACCAGAAGTAGTTTCTATAATGGTGTCGCCAGGTTTTAAAATTCCTTGCCTTTCCGCTTGTTCTATAATATATAATGCAACTCTGTCTTTTGATGAGTGTCCTGGGTTAAAAGCTTCTACTTTAGCGTAAAATTCACCTTTAAAAGGAGCTGTAATAGTATTTAGTTTAATTAAAGGTGTATTACCTACTAAATCTAAAACGTTATCAAATACTTGATTTTTTTGTGCCATAAATACGTTTTAATCTGCTACAAGAAGTAACATAAACTGGGCAAAAATACGTAAAAAATTTTATTATTCATTAATTCCTTCCAAATCTAATAAAAATGCGTATTCCAAAGCGACCTCTTTTAAGCTTTCAAACCTTCCGGATGCGCCACCATGACCAGATTCCATGTCTGTATGTAGTAACAGTTTATTATTATCTGTTTTTAATTCTCTAAGCTTTGCAACCCATTTTGCTGGCTCCCAATATTGTACTTGAGAGTCATGCAAACCTGTTGTAACCAACATATTTGGATATTCTTGTGCTTTTATATTATCGTAAGGGGAATAAGACAACATATACTTGTAATATTCCTTATCGTTAGGATTTCCCCATTCATCATATTCTCCTGTGGTTAACGGAATAGTATCGTCTAACATAGTAGTAACAACATCTACAAAAGGAACTGCTTCTAAAATACCATTATATAACTCGGGATTTAAATTAGCAATTACTCCCATTAATAAACCACCTGCAGATCCGCCATTTGCGTACAAATGGGTCTTGGAAGTATACTTTTCTTCAATTAAAAATTTAGAACAGTCTATAAAATCATGAAAAGTATTCTTCTTTAATTTTAATTTACCTGTTTCGTACCAATCTCTTCCTAAATATTCTCCGCCACGTATGTGTGCAATTGCAAAAATAAAGCCTCTATCTAATAAACTTAATCTAATGGTTGAAAAATAAGGATCAATAGTAGAGCCATAAGAACCATACGCATATTGCAATAATGGATTGGTTCCATCTAATTGCAATCCTTTTTTATAGACCAAAGAAATTGGAATTTTCACGCCATCTCTAGCAGTTGCCCAAATACGTTTAGAGGTGTAATTGTCTTTATTAAAAGTACCGCCTAAAACTTCTTGTTCTTTTTGAACTTCTTTCGTTTTCGTTTTAAAATTATAATCGATTACCGAGCTTGGTGTGGTAAGTGCATTATAACTATATCTTAAAACATCACTATCAAAATCTGGATTATTACCAGTATTTGCGGTGTATGTTTCATTATCAAACGGTAAATAATAATCTTCTTTACCATTCCAGCTTATAATTCTAATTTTATTTAAACCATTTTCTCTTTCGCTTACTACCAAATAGTCTTTAAAGATTTCGATATCCTCTAATAAAACATCTTTTCTATGTGGTAAAACATCTTGCCAATACTCTTTTCCTGTTTGGTTTTCGTTTGTTTTTTGAAGCTTAAAGTTAATCGATTTATCTTTATTAGAAATAATGAAAAAACTGTCTTTATAGTGCGCTATAGCGTAATCTAGTTCTCTTTCTCTTTTTTGAAAAACCTTAAAATCACCATCTGGATCGTCTGCATTTAAAATTTGATATTCGGAAGTTAAAGTACTTGACGAACCTATAACTAGGTACTTTTTAGATTTTGTTTTATATACAAAAGTGTTGAAGGTTTCATCTTCTTCATGAAACACCTCTGTATCTTCTTCCACTTTTGTATGTAACTTATGTTTATACACTTTTGAAGAACGTAAGGTAACTTCGTCTTTTCTGGTGTAAAACAAGGTAATATTATCATTTGCCCAAGTAATTCCGCCTGTGGTATTTAATATTTCTTCCGAATAAATTTCGCCAGTAATTAAATTTTTAATTTTAATATTATACTGTCTTCTACTCACCGTATCTGTTGAAAAAGCAGCCATGGTATTATCTGGACTAATAGAAACACCACCTAGTTTAAAGTAGTTAAAATCTTTTGCCATTACATTACAATCAAACAGCAACTCTTCGGTAGCTTCTAATGTTTCCTTTTTACGGGTATAAATAGGATAATCTTTACCTTTTTCAAACTTAGTAATGTACCAATATCCATTTAATTTATAAGGAACAGAAGTGTCATCCTCTTTAATTCTAGCTTTCATTTCTTTAAAAAGGTCGGCTTGAAAAGGTTCTGTATGTGCTAATACTTCTTTAGTATGTTTATTTTCTGCATTTAAATAGTCTATAACTTCCTGGTCTTCTTTGTTTTTAAGCCAAAAATAATTATCTATTCGTTCGTGTTTATGCGCTACAAGTTTTTCTTGAATTTGCTTCGCTTTTGGAGGAGTATGTGCTTTTTTCAAATGAAATAATTAAATCTAAAATTATATTCTTCAAAAATAGAAAAATTAAATAGTTTTGTATGGAATTATAAATTATAAAATTATGTTTGGAGACCTTGCAGGTATGATGGGTAAACTTAAAGAAACCCAGAAAAAAGTAGAAGAGACTAAAAAACGTTTAGATACTGTTTTAGTCGATGAGCAAAGTAATGATGGAATGTTAAAGGTAACTTTAACGGCCAATAGAGTTCTTAAATCTATAACTATAGACGATGCGCTATTAGAGGATAAAGAACAATTAGAAGATTATTTAATTCTTACCTTAAATAAAGCAATAGCAAGAGCTACGCAAGTAAATGAAGCGGAAATTGGTGCTGTAGCAAAAGATGGTATGCCGAATATTCCTGGTATGGATATGTTTAAATAACGAAAGTTTAAAGCAAAAAAAAAAGGAAGCTAAATAGCTTCCTTTTTTTATATATCGATAGTACTAAATACTAATGATTATTGTTGACTAAGCACTCTAAATTGAGTTCTTCTGTTAGATAAGTGCTCTCTTTCTGTACAAGAAACACCATCTGCACATCTGTTTACTAATCTAGTTTCCCCATATCCATTAGATACAATTCTTGAAGAATTGATTCCTTTAGAGATTAAGTAGTTAGTTACCGCTTGTGCTCTTCTTTCAGATAAAGATCTGTTAGATGCAGCAGAACCTCTAGAATCTGTATGAGAAGCAATTTCTACAGAAACACCTCCAGCAATAGCAGGTATTAATTTAGCATCAATTTCTCTTTTAGCAGAAGTAGTTAAAGTAGAAGAACCTAAATCCCAGTTAATGTTAAGGTCATTATAAGCTAACAACTTACAATCTACTGGTTTCCATGTTGTTAAGCCACCTTTTGTTTGTAAAACTTCTTTAGATACTGTTTTAGTAATAGCAGGAACCGTACTTTCCACTATTTTAGAATCTTCAGATAAAACTGTTTTCTTTAAAGTTGCAGTTTGTTGAGGAATATCAATAGCTCTTGTAGTTGGAGGCGTTACCATTACAGTGCGCTTCATTGTTTTAGTTACAGCAGGAATAGAAACAACTGTTGTAGTCTCAGGAATAATAACAGTTCTAGTTACTGTTTTAGTTTCTTGAGGAATTTCAATGACTCTAGTTGTAGGAGGTGTTACCATTACAACTCTTTTCATTGTTTTTGTTTGTTGAGGAATTTCAATTACTCTTGTTGTTGGAGGTGTTACCATTACTGTTTTGTTAACATCTGTAGTTACAGCAGGAATTTCAATTACTCTAGTACTAGCTGGTTTAACAACCGTTTTAACGGTATATGTAGCCATACCACAATCATCATTAGATGAAGATGTATCACAATCAGGAGTTCTTACAAAAGAAGCATCTGCAGATAAATCCGTAGTGTTTACTGTAATATTTTGCGCAGGAACTGCTTTGTAACACCAGTATCTACAATCGTTAGGATCAGCAGATTGACATTCAGCAGCAGGAGTATCACTCATTTGCCATTTAGCAGTCGCTGGTTTTGTTTCAATAACTTGGTAGTTAGAAGAGAAACTTGCAGGTACAACTCTTAAAGAGGTACCATATTCTCTCTTTTTGTATGTTCTAGTTTCTGTTCCGTATTCCGCAGGAATAACCTCTAAACGTTGACCAGCTTCGCTAGTTACAACAGTAAAGCTTTGGTTTTCGTAAACCGCAGGAACAACTTCTAAACGTTGGCTAGCTGGTTGTGTTACTACCGTGAAGTTTTGCGTTTCGTAAACAGCAGGAACAAGCTCTAAACGTTGAGAAGCTTCTTTAGTTACAACTGTTTCTGTTTGCGTTTCTGTTCTTGAAGCAATTTTCTCTAAACGTTGTGCAGCTTCTTGTACAGTTACTTCAAAAGTTTGTGTTTCATATACAGCAGGAACAACTTCTAAACGTTGACTTGCATTAGCAACTACTACGTCTTCAGTAACCGTAGTATAAGTTGAAGGTACTGTGCTTAACTTTTTGTACGCTGGAGACACTTGAATAGTTACGTCTTGATTTACCCAAACGTCTGGTGTTACACATCGAACATAACATTTTCCTGGTTCTGGATTCGTTGGTAAATCTTGTGCAACTGCAGAAATGCAAACGACAAAAGATAAAATTGTTAGTAAGGTTTTTTTCATTTTTAAGTAATTTAATGGTTAAATATTAATATTGTTCTGATTTTCAGATACTTTAAGAGAAGTAACAACTCTAATTTCGAACAAAATTAAAACTTATCAAACTATTAATTCATTAAACATTAAGAACTCTTTAACATTTCGATAAAATACCTTTTTACTCGACGAAACACTTATGTGTTTTTTAAAACGCTGATTATTAGACAAGCAAAACTTAAAAATCGCTCAGCAAGTCTAAAACATAGGTGTGCATCTTGTTGGTATAATCTAAATGTGTAACTAATCGAAGCTTATTTTCTCCCATTCCTACAAGTTTTACTCCTTTACTTTCTAACTTAGAAATAAAAGCATCCGAATTAACATCTTTTTGTAATTCAAAGATTACAATATTAGTTTCTACAGGCTCCACTTTATTAACAAAAGCAGCATTGTTTAAAACAAGAGCTAATTCCTTTGCTTTATTATGATCTTCTTCTAATCTTTCCATATGATGATCTAAAGCATATATTCCAGCAGCAGCTAAATAACCAACTTGTCGCATTCCTCCACCAAAAATCTTTCGTATTCTCATTGCTCCTTGCATGAGGTCTTCGTCTCCTACTAATACAGAACCAATAGGACAACCTAATCCTTTACTTAAGCATACCGAAATAGTATCAAACACTTTTCCGTATTGCTCTGTCGCTTCCTTTTTAGCAACCAAAGCATTCCAAATTCGTGCGCCGTCTAAATGAAAACCAAGGTTATTGGTATCACAAACTTTTTTAATTTTTTGTAACTCCTTAAAATCCCAACAAGCTCCTCCTCCTTTATTTGTTGTATTTTCAACTTCCACTAAACGCGTTAATGCACTATGATAAAATTCTGGTGGGTTTATATTATCTATTACGTCTTGTGCCGTAAACATGCCTCGATGGCCATCTATTAATTTACAAGAAACACCACTATTAAAACTCGCTCCGCCTCCTTCATAATTATATATATGTGCGTACTTATCACAAATAACTTGTTCTCCTGGATTGGTATGTAACTTAATAGCTGTTTGATTTGCCATAGTTCCTGTAGGAAAAAATAATGCTTTTGGTTTACCAAACATTTCTGCGATACGCTCTTCTAAGGCATTAACGGTTGGATCTTCTTTATAAACATCATCACCAACAGAAGCTTTCATCATAGCATTTAGCATTTCTTTTGTTGGCTTGGTTACGGTATCACTTCTTAAATCTATTATCATTTGGTCTATATTTATAACTACTGTAAAATTAAATCAAAATATATTTTTACACACAGTATTAAAGTATATTTTTGTTAAAAATATACTTCCTATGATTACGACAGATCAAATTAAAGATCTTAATATACGTCTTAGTGCGCTAAGGCAATATCTTTGACTTAGATGCTAAGTTAATTGAAATACAAAACGAAGAAGAACAAACTTTCGATCCTAATTTCTGGAATGATTCTAAAGCTGCAGAAGTGATTATGAAATCGCTTCGAGAGAAGAAGAAATGGGTTACCGATTATGACACCTCTAAAACACTAGTAGAAGATTTAGAAGTCCTCTACGAATTTTTTAAAGAAGATGAGGCTACTTTGCAAGATGTAGAAACTCGTTTTGAAAAAGCAACAACTTCTATTGAAGATCTAGAATTTAGAAACATGCTTTCTGAAGAAGGAGATAGTTTAAGTGCTGTTTTACAAATTACTGCTGGCGCTGGAGGAACAGAAAGTTGCGATTGGGCAAGTATGCTCATGCGCATGTATTTAATGTATGCCGAAAAAAGTGGTTTTAAAGTAAAAGAACTTAACTACCAAGAAGGAGATGTTGCTGGAATTAAAACCGTTACGCTAGAAATTGAAGGTGATTTTGCTTTTGGTTGGCTTAAAGGAGAAAACGGCGTACATCGATTAGTACGTATTTCTCCTTTTGACAGCAATGCCAAACGACATACCAGTTTTGCTTCTGTTTATGTGTATCCATTAGTGGATGATACCATAGAAATTGAAATTAATCCTGCAGATATAGAAATTGTTACGGCTCGATCTAGTGGTGCTGGAGGTCAAAATGTGAATAAAGTAGAAACCAAAGTGCAACTAACACATAAGCCTACGGGAATTCAAATTTCATGTTCGGAAACGCGTTCGCAACACGATAACCGCTCTAGAGCGCTTCAAATGTTGAAGTCGCAACTATATGAAATAGAACTACAAAAACAATTGGCACAGCGTGAAGATATAGAAGCAGGCAAAATGAAAATTGAATGGGGAAGCCAAATACGTAATTACGTAATGCATCCTTATAAGCTAGTAAAAGATGTTCGTTCTGCGCATGAAACTGGGAATGTAGATGCTGTTATGGATGGTGATATTGGTGGCTTTTTAAAGGCATATCTTATGATGATGGGACAACAAACTACAGAAACAAATAACTTATAACCTAAAGCACTATATGATAACTATATACCACAATAATAGATGCAGCAAGTCTCGCTCTGGACTAGAAATAGTAAAGAATTCTGGCAAAGAATTTAAAATAATTAATTACCTTGAAACCATTCCGAATAAAGCAGAGTTAACCAACATAATTAACTTACTTAAAATCAACCCGATAGATTTAGTAAGGAAAAACGAAGCTATTTGGAAAGAAAATTATAAAGGCAAAACATTAACAAATGCCGAAGTAATAGATGCGATGACTACCTACCCAAAACTAATAGAAAGACCTATTGTTATAAAAGGGGACAAAGCAGTCATTGGTCGCCCACCAGAATTAATCCTTGATTTAATAACATAACCTATAATAGCCCCAAAAAAAAGCCCAAATCCCTACCTACATTATGATTTTGATTTATCACAACCCAGAATCAATAGACTCTATCGAGTGCCTCAATATATTAAAAAAAATAAAACAAAGACACAAAGTAATTAGACATATTGATAACCCTTTAACAGAACGAAAACTAAAAAGAATAATTAAGCTTCTAAATATTAAAGCGATTCAACTAATTAGAACAGAATCCACTATTTGGAAAGATCATTATCAAGAATTGGTTTCTAATCCTGATGATTTTGAGGACATCGAATACATAAAAATGATGACGGAATTCCCCAGTCTCATAAAAATACCAATAGTTATTAATGGAGATAAAGCTGCAATTTGCCAGCCTCCAGAAAAAATATTAGGCATACTAACGCGCTAATAAAAAAAGCTTCAAAATCTAAACGTTTTGAAGCTTTTTTATTTAAATACATTTTAACTTTCTAAATGCATAGGAAAACTCGTCGTTTTTTAAATAGGAAAATTTATTTATTATTCTGTCACACCGATGTAAAGGATAAAAAATAAACAGAAACTTTTAAAAAGTTAAAGTTAGTTCTTTAACATACTTTTAACCAAGTCACTTTAAACCAAACTATATTTTTGCTGTCTTAAGCAAAAAACTAATCATGACTAAACAATTATTCGCATTCATTTGCATTTTATTTTTCACTGTAAATTCCTTTGCGCAAAAGGAAATAACAATTACTGGAAGTATTATAGAACAAGAAACGCTTCAACCTCTAGAATATGCTACTGTTGCTTTTTTTAGTAAAAAAGAAAACAGAATGGTTACTGGTGGAATTACAGACCAAAAAGGAAACTTTAGCATTCCTGTTACTGCCGGACTTTATGATGTTTCTGTAGAATTTATTGGATTTGGAACAAAGACAATTGCAAACCAAAAACTTTTTTCAGATACCAATCTAGGTGAAATATTTCTAAGTGAAGATGCAGAATCTTTGGATGTAGTAGAAATCATTGCAGAACGTACAACAGTTGAAATAAAATTAGATAAAAAAATATACAATGTTGGTAAAGATCTTACTGTTCGTGGTGGTACCGTTAGTGATGTACTAGACAACGTACCTTCGGTTGCTGTAGATGTGGAAGGAAATGTATCTTTAAGAGGACAAGAAAATGTACGTATTTTGATTAACGGAAAACCTTCTGGTTTAGTTGGTTTAAATTCTACGGAGGCATTACGTCAATTACCAGCAGAATCTATTGAGAAAGTAGAAGTTATTACTTCTCCTTCCGCAAGATATGATTCCGAAGGTACTGCCGGAATTATAAATATAATATTAAGAAGAAGTAAGTTACAAGGTTTAAATGGAGCTATAACGGCGAACGCTGGTTATAATCCTTCCGCAGGAATATCTGGAAACATAAACTACAGAACAGGAAATGTAAATATATTTAATACCACGGCTTACAACTACAGAGAATCCCCAGGAAGTTCTTTTACAAATACTACTTATAAAGATGCTGGAAATAGAATTAAAGAAACAAAAGATTACGACCGTATTAGAAAAGGATTTAATACGAACTTAGGTCTAGAATGGTACATTACAGACTCTGCTTCATTAACCACTTCTATTTTTTATAGCGATAACGATAATGAAAGTAATACAACAAATAGCTTACTTCAATATGACAGTAACAATGCGCTAACGAGCTCAAGCTCTCGTTTTGACCCGGAATTAGAAGATGACAAAACCATTCAATACGCTGCGAATTTCACAAAAAACTTCGAAACTAGCGGACACAAACTTACTTTCGATTTTCAATACGAAGACAGTACAGAAGACGAAAACTCTCTAGTAGAAGTAAACGACATCTTGACTGAAAAAGTAGGAACTCTTGAAGATCAACAACGTATTTTATTACAAGGAGATTATGTATTGCCTATTGGTGAAAAAGCGCAATTTGAATTAGGTTATCGTGGTAACTTCAACAATCTATCTACAGATTATGAGGTAGCACTTTTAGATGACACCAATGCTTTCTATGTAGATAACGATTTATCCAACATACTAAACTATAGAGAATATATCAATGCTGTTTATACGCAATACGGTAGTAAGCACGGTAAATTTTCGTATTTATTAGGTTTGCGTCTTGAAAACACTAGAATTACTATTGACCAACCGTCTAGTGGTGATTTTAGCAAAAAAGATTACACTGGCTTATTCCCAACAGTAAATTTAAATTATGAATTATCGGATGCCGAAAGTCTAACGCTTGGGTATAGCAGACGCTTACGTAGACCACGTTCTAGATTTATAAATCCATTCCCTTCACGTTCTAGTGTATCTAGTGTTTTTCAAGGGAATCCAGATTTAGATCCTAGTTACTCTGGTACTTTTGATCTTGGTTATATAAACCGTTTTGGAAAAGTGACCTTAAACACATCTGCGTATTACCAGCATGCAACAGACGTATTTAACTTTATAAGTTTTGACACAGGAGAAACGGTAAATGTAGATGGTGAAGATGTATCTATAATACAACGTACACCTATTAATTTATCTAGCGAAGATAGATATGGTTTTGAGTTTACGCTTATGTACAGAGCATCTCGTAAATTTAATACCAGTGCAAACTTTAATGTATTCAGATCTAAAACGGAAGGTGTAGATCCAAATGGAGCAGATTTAGGAAACGAAAACACAAGTTGGTATGCAAGATTAAATACGAAATACACACTACCTGCAGATATCGAATGGCAAACGAGCATGAATTATAGTGGTCCTAGTGAAGATGCACAAAACAAACGTGAAGGCGTTTTCTCTACGAATATAGCATTTAGTAAAGATTTGTTTAAAGACAAAGCATCCATCGCTTTTAATATTAGCGATTTGTTTAACTCTAGAAAACGTACTATGGAAACGAACACAGATACTTTTTTTAGTACTAGTGAATTCCAATGGAGAGAACGTAGCTTTAACGTATCTTTTACCTACAGATTTAACCAACAAAAGAAAAGCGAAAGAGGTTCTAGAGGAAATGGTGGAAATGAAGAATTTGAAGGATAATATATAATAGCATTACCATTTGAAATTGTAAATTATAAAGCAATCTCATCAATTTAAAAACAGCTCCTACCCTTTTAAAAAGGTAGGAGTTGTTTCTTTTATGCGGAAATTTGGAACTTAGTAATTTTGAAATCATACCAAACAAAAAAAGGGGAAACACAATGTGTTTCCCCTTTTTAATATATTAACTTAAAGCTTATGCGTTACGCGCAGCTTTTTTCTCGTCTCTTTTTTCTTTTAAAAACTCCATTAAAGAACCACCAATCCAGTAAGGTATAATAAAAGTCATTAAAAATATCATTAACCAGAAACCTATAGTTAAAATGGTTAAGAATGCTAAAAATCCTAAATATTGGTCAAATTCGAACATAATTTTTTTGGTATCTTATTTTATTGATATTGCAAATATAAAGTAAAGTGTTTTTTTATGCAATATAAAATGTAGAATTATTAACAGAATTATTAATAATTGATTTTTAGACCTATTTCTAAAATTGGTTGAGATACGTTTTAGCTATATCTGCTTTATGTAAATGCACTTTATCTTTTGGAAGATAACCGAAAAGAACAACTACAAAAGCATTCATTGTTTTTAAAGCATCAATGATAAAACTAAACCGCTAAACTCAGTGCATTATAATCCTTAAAAAAAGGCATTATAAAATGTAGTATACTAAGATTGGTTGTATATTAGCGAGCTTAAAAATAAAACAATTACTGTTTTCTATCAATTAGCATATACTTATGAAATCTCTATTTTCGAACCTACTATTTAAAGTTTTTTTAGCTATAGTATTAGGTATTGTTTTCGGACAATATTTACCAGAATCCATAAATCGAGTATTTACTACTTTCAATGCATTTTTTGGACAGTTTTTAAATTTCGCAATTCCGTTAATTATAATGGGTTTAATAATGCCTGCCATTTCTGATTTAGGAAAAGGTGCCGGTAAGCTATTATTACTTACTGCAGGTATTGCTTATGGTTCTACCTTATTTTCTGGGTTTATGACGTATTTTACTGCATCGAATATATTCCCACTACTTTTAGAATCTCATGTCAATGACGCCGCTCAGATTTCAGATTCTAGTCCGGAATTATTACCTTATTTTAGTATCAATATTCCTCCAGTATTAGATGTGATGACTTCTTTAGTCCTAGCATTTGTAATTGGTTTAGGACTGGCAGCACAGGAGAAATCCACTTTAAAATCGGTGGTTAAAGATTTTCAGAAAATTATAATGCAATTAATTGAAAACGTAATTGTACCCTTATTACCACTATTTATATTGGGGATATTTGCAAGTATGTCTTTTAGCGGAAAAGTATTTTCCATTCTTTCTGTATTTATCAGTATTATCGGAGTCATTTTTGCCCTGCACATTTTATTGTTATTACTACAATATACTATTGCAGGTATTCTTACCAAAAAGAACCCATTAAAATTATTAGCAACCATGATGCCTGCATATTTTACGGCATTAGGTACGCAATCTTCGGCAGCTACTATTCCGGTTACCTTAAAACAAGCTTTAACCAATGGCGTTTCAGAAAAAATAGCAGGCTTTG
>JAGPUY010000101.1 GCA_018067265.1 Oceanihabitans sp.
TAAAGTTTGGCGGTAAATCTTTAGCAAATAACGAAGGTTTAAATAACGCTATTTCCATCATAAAAAATAAAGTCGAAAATCAAGAACGTATAACCGTTGTGGTTTCCGCAAGAGATAATGCTACGAATGAATTGGCAGATATTCTTCTGAAAGCATCCAAAAAAGAGTCTTATAAAGAAGCGTTTTTAGCATTTCAGGATTACCAAATTACACCTTTAAAGACGATAGATTTTTCCGAAGAATTTAAAACGCTAGAAACTATTTTTGAAGGGGTATCCTTATTAGGAGATTATAGCGAGAAAATTGAAAATCAGGTTTTGGCTTATGGCGAAATTTTATCCGCTAAATTAATAACAGCCTTACTTAAAAGACAAGATGTAAACGCGCATGCAACAGATGCTAGATTGTTAATTAAAACGGAAGGTCATTTTAATAATTCGCAACCAATTCACGCGATAACCAAAGAAAATGTTTTAGCACATTTTAAACAATATAATGGTACGACGGTAAATGTGGTAACTGGGTTTATTGGTTCTAATCTTAAAAATGAAACCACCACTTTAGGAAGAAATGGTAGTAATTATTCGGCGGCATTATTGGCTAACTATTTAGATGCAGATGAGCTTCAGAATTATACGCATGTCAACGGAATTTATACTGCTAACCCAGATTTGGTTCCAGATGCAAAAAAGATTAAAGAGCTTTCTTTTGCCGAGGCGAATGAGTTAGCAAATTTTGGAGCGACTATTTTACATGCGAAAACCATAATTCCATTATTAGAGAAAAATATAAACCTTCGTATTTTAAATACATTCAATCCAGAAGATGAAGGTACTTTAATAACTGCAAAAAAAGATAGCACAGAAGCTACTTCTTTATCCGTTTTAGATAATGTGGCTTTAATCAATTTGGAAGGTCGAGGTTTGTTAGGTAAAGTTGGTGTGGATGCTAGAATTTTCAAGGCATTAAGTGCGCATGATATTAGTGTTAGTATTATTTCTCAAGGTTCCTCCGAAAGAGGAATAGGATTAATTATTGATGCAGATAAAGCTACACAAGCCGTTATTGCTTTAGAACGCGAGTTTGAAAATGATTTTTATTCACAAGACGTAAACAAGATTGATGTTGTCGATGATGTTTCGGTTATTTCTATTATCGGAATCGAGCTAAGTGCTTTTCATAAACCATTTAATGCACTTATAAAAAATCAAATTACACCACTACTTTTTAATAATACTTTTACGGGGAAAAATGTAAGCTTGGTAGTTAAAAAAGAGCAGTTGTTAAAAGCAGCAAATGTGATTCATGGAGAAGTATTCAACAGTTCAAAAAAAGTAAATCTAGCCATTTTTGGTCATGGTTTAGTTGGTGGTGCTTTAATTAATCAAATAATATCTTCAGCAAAAGAAATTGAAAAACGCAAAGGTGTAAAATTGAATATTTTTGCCATCTCTAATTCGAAAAAAATACTGTTATCTAAAAATGGTGTCACCGAAAACTGGAAAGAAGAAATAGCACAAAACGGTGAAGCATATTCGATTCAGAGTATTTTAGATTTTGCAGATAAACACCATTTAGAAAATTTAATAGCTATAGATAATACGGCGAGTACAACTTTTGTAGATAGTTATAATACTTTAGTTTCTCATGGTTTCGATTTGGTATCCTCTAATAAAATTGCAAATACAATAGGTTTGAAGTTTTATAAAGAGCTACGATCGAATTTAGATAAAAATCAGAAGAAATATTTATACGAAACTAATGTCGGAGCAGGTTTGCCGCTAATCGACACCATCAAGTTGTTGCATCTTTCCGGTGAAAATATTACGCGTATACTTGGTGTGTTTTCAGGGTCGTTAAGTTATTTGTTTAATACCTTTTCTGTGGAAGATCGATTGTTTTCCGAAGTATTAAAAGATGCAATAGATAAAGGTTTTACAGAACCAGATCCAAGAGAAGATCTTTGCGGAAATGATGTTGCTAGAAAGCTGCTTATTTTGGCTAGAGAGTTAGATTTAAATAATGAAATTGAAGATGTTGTGATTCAGAATTTAATTCCGGAAGCGCTACAAAGTGTAAATGTATCTTCGTTTTTGAATGCTTTGGATCAAATGGATGAAACGTATTCTACGTTGAAAAATAGCCAGGAAAAAGAACATGTATTGCGATATATTGGAGATTTATCCGGAAATTTAGAAGATGAAAACGGCGCGAAACTAGAAGTGAAATTAGTTTCTGTTCCTAAAAGTTCGCCATTAGGAGCTTTAAAAGGATCGGATTCTATTTTTGAAATTTATACAGAGTCTTACGGCGAGCAACCATTAGTAATTCAGGGAGCAGGAGCAGGAGCGCAAGTAACCGCGAGAGGTGTTTTTGGTGATATTTTGAGACTAATAGAAAATAATAATTAATAGTATTTAACAACATAAATTGGTATGAGCAAGCATTTTGAAACCGAAGCAATTAGAACACAAATGGAGCGTTCCCAGTTTTTAGAGCATTCTACGCCAATGTATCTTACCTCTAGTTTTGTTTTTGAAGATGCTGAAGACATGAGAGCTTCGTTTACCGAAGAAAAAGATAGAAATATCTATAGCCGATTTACAAATCCGAATACTTCCGAATTTGTAGATAAAATGTGTAAAATGGAAGGTGCTGAAGCTGGTTATGCTTTTGCAACTGGTATGTCTGCTATTTTTTCCACATTTGCTGCTTTACTAAATGCAGGAGATCATATTGTTTCTGCGCGAAGTATTTTTGGTTCTACACATGGTTTGTTTACCAAGTTTTTACCAAAATGGAATATCACCACAAGTTATTTTAATGTAAACGATTTGGATGCTATTGAGGATTTAATTCAGCCTAGCACGAAAATTCTATATGCCGAAAGTCCGACAAATCCAGCAGTAGATATTATCGATTTAGAACGTTTGGGAAACATTGCTAAAAAGCATAATATATTGCTAGTTATCGATAATTGTTTTGCAACACCTTATTTACAAAACCCGATTTTATTTGGTGCAGATTTAGTAATTCATTCGGCAACAAAATTAATTGATGGTCAAGGTCGCGTTTTAGGAGGTGTCACGGTTGGTAGTAAAGAATTGATCCGAGAAATTTATTTATTTTCTAGAAATACAGGTCCTGCATTATCTCCATTTAATGCTTGGGTATTGTCTAAAAGTTTAGAAACACTTGCTGTTCGAGTGGATAGACATTGCGAAAATGCCGAAAAAGTGGCACTGTTTTTAGAGTCGCACACCAATGTGAACTTGGTGAAATATCCTTTTTTAAAGTCGCATCCACAATACGAAATTGCTAAAAAGCAAATGAGAAAAGGAGGAAACATCGTCGCTTTTGAAGTGAAAGGAGGCATAGAAGCAGGAAGAGGTTTTTTAAATAAAATTAAAATGGCTTCGCTTTCCGCAAATTTAGGAGATACAAGAACTATTGTAACACATCCAGCGTCCACAACACACAGTAAGTTAAATGAAGCGGATAGATTAGAAGTTGGTATCACCGATGGATTGGTTCGTGTATCGGTTGGTTTAGAAAATGTAGAGGATATTATTAACGATTTAAAACAGGCTTTAGATTAATCTTTAAAAGAAGTACCTTTGTAAGATGCTTTCAAAGAAAACAAAATACGGAATTAAAGCGCTTACCTTTCTGGCGAGACAAGAAGGTAATGCACCTGTAGCTATTGAAATGATTTCTAAAAGTGAAAACATTTCCAGGAAATTTCTAGAAAGTATATTATTAAGCTTACGTAAAAACGGTTTTCTAGGATCTAAAAAAGGAAAAGGTGGTGGTTATTATCTTTTAAAAACACCAAATGAAATTCAAATGGTAGATGTCATGCGAATTTTAGAAGGTCCTATTGCAATGGTTCCATGTGTAAGTTTAAACTTCTATGAGAAATGTTCCGATTGCCCTGACGAAGCCTCTTGTGCTGTGCATTTGTTAATGATTAAAGTGAGAGATAATACCTTGGATATTTTTCGAAATACCTCGCTTGCAGATTTAACTCGTTAACATATTAATAAAAATACCCCTAAGTTTTTATGATTTAATTAGTGCTTAAAGTAGAATAAAATAATATATTTGTCTTATTACCCTAGTAAGTCGATAGGGTTTGTAGAATTAAAAAAAGATAGAATGATAAAATTAGATATTGATACACTGAACAAAGAGTTAAAAACGAAAACCCCAGATGAAATTATCCAATGGGCTTTAACGCTATCCGACAACAGAATAGTAACTACAAGTTTTGGAAAATACTCTGCGATATTGTTAAGTACTATGTCTAAGCATGATAAAGATATAAAAGTGATTTGGTGCGATACCTTATATAATGAGCCAACTACCTACGAACATGCAGCAACTCTTATTGAGGATTTTGATTTGAAAATCAATAAATACCAATCCTTAAAAACAAAAGCAGAGATAGACGCAACCATAGGTTTACCAACAATAGAAGATGATAATCATGCGGAGTTTTCTGAAGTGGTAAAACTAGAACCTTTCCGAAGAGCATTACAAGAACATCAGCCAGATTTGTGGTTTACAAATATTAGAGTGCGTCAAACCGAATTACGAGACAAAAAAGACATTTTGAGTTATAGTAAAGATGGCATTTTAAAAATTAGCCCATTTTATTATTGGACAGATTATGATTTAGATAATTATTTAGAAGTCCACAAATTGCCTAAAAATCATGGGTATTTTGATCCAATAAAAGCATTAGAAAATAGAGAGTGTGGTATACACTTACAATAAAGTAGAAATAGTATGCAAAGTTTTAGAACCGAAATAGAAAACCCAGTAGTAGAACAAGATATTATTGATTTAGCCAATAAAATTGAACTCTTTAAAGCAGGAAAAGTAGACGAAGAAAAATTTAGAAGTCTTCGTTTGGCAAGAGGTGTTTACGGACAACGTCA
>JAGPUY010000105.1 GCA_018067265.1 Oceanihabitans sp.
ATTAAGAAACTTCCTGGAAACCGTTTTACTATGTTTTCAGGAAGTTTTAAATTACTATTACATTATTCTGGCCATGCGTTGGTTATTTTGCCTTGATCATCATATACTTCTAGTTTTACATTGTTATTTTTATCCACATAAAACATTGCTTTGGTCTCTCCATTTTTTCCAAATAGAAATAATCCGTTATTCTCACTTCCTGTTTTTCCAAGCATTATTCTTGGTGTTGCTCCAATAAGACCTTGATCTGCATATTCTTTATATTTTTGTTTCCGTAATTTTCGATCTGCAATACTGTTTATTTCTTCCATGATCTTCGTTGTTTCCTGTTGGGATACATTTGCAGTACGATCGTTAAACGTTAATGCGCTGCTCACTCTTCTTTCGTCCCCTTTCCCAACATCTGTAGTTAAAAGCTGCATCACTTGGTCACCATCATATTGATCGTATGTTAATGACAATCCGGAACTATGTCCGTTCTCCTTTTTTGTTCCGTCGTATATAAATCCACCACATTCGATGCCGTCCTCATTAAAATATAACATTCCCGAACGTTTTTTTCTATCTTTAGTAACTTCTCTGTTATTCACCGTATTTGTTCCATTTGGGAATTGTTCTACATTGGTAATTATCATTTTAATAGTACCATCGCCTTCCACAATATTGATGCGTTCGACATCAATAGTACCGAACTTTTTATTTTGATTCGTTTTAAAGGAAAACAAAAGAAATATGGCCATAATTACTACTGTACTTGCTGTAAATGTTCTTAAGATTACTAATTCTCGATTCGTTTTTTTCATGATCTCCATTTTTTGAATAGTTTAATTGTTGGAGACAATAGTAGCACAATCATAGAACGGCAACAAGCACTATATCCTGAGCGCCGGAAAATAGTTATTTAACTAAGGAAGAATTCCGTTAAGTGGTTTTCAAAGTCATCGATTTAGATGTTTATTTTAATTCTTATTGGATTTTATTCTGCTATTCGTTTTAAGTCCAAATCATGAAAATCGAAACTAAAATCTATATTTGGTGAAATCCCTTTTAATTTTATACGTTGCGCTTTTCCGTTTTTGTCTTCAGAAAAAGTCACAAAGGCATCTGCATTCATATCTTGGTATTCCCATTTTATGGCAAATGTTTCGTCTTCATAAAATCCCAAAGGACCGTTTAATTTTGGAGAGCGATGAAATTTCAGCCATAGTTGGTCTTTTTTCATAAATACTTCGCAAGTTCCAAACCAACTGTCTTTATAAAGTCCGATATATTTTTTAGTATCAATGGATTTATCTTTAAGATTTTCTACCGTTTCCCAAACTTTATCGGTTATTGCATCTCCTCCACTTTCTTTGGATTTTAAATAATCGGAATATTTATCCATCCAATCGAAATTATCTAAGCCCAAATACATATCTAAAACAGTTTGTGATACGGAAGAAAATAATCCGCCGCCATCATCACTGGTATTGGTTAAAATAACGATACCTAAATTCATATCTGGAATTAAAATAGTTTCGGATAACATTCCTGGTAAACCTCCAGTATGTTCCACTTTCATATTCCCTAAAACATCCGATAAAAACCAACCCAATCCATACCCTGAAAAATGCGAATTATATCTCGGATTTTTACGCACGCCCATCACGGTATGCATTTTCCACATTTCATCATGATTGGTAGCAGAAAAAAGTTCTTTATCTAGTTTTTCGCCATATTTCCCAGCATTTAATTGTACAAACATCCATTGGCATAAATCGTCTACATTAGAAAAAATGCCACCTGCAGCGCCATTCATCATCTCTTTAAAAGTTGGTATCACTCGAATTACTCCTGCTTCGGTAGCATGCGATGCAGATAAATTAGAAGTGTCTTTTATGTCTGTTAAAGAGGAAAATGTATTATCCATTCCTAAAGGTTCCAGAATTCTTGTTTTGGTAAACGCTTCCCAAGTCATGCCACTTTTTCTAGCAATCAATTCTCCTGCAACGATATATAATAAATTATCATAATCCCATTTGGTACGAAAGGCAGACGAGGCTTTAAAATGTTGAAAACTGGACAATAAATCGTCCATTGTAAAATCTGTTCCGTCAGGAAAAAACATTAAATCTCCCATTCCCAAAGGCAATCCGCTACGATGTGTTACTAAATCTAGAATACTAAAATTAGCTTCTACATAGTCATTATACATCGTGAATTCTGGAATGTGATCCTTTACTTTATCTTCCCAATTTATTTTACCTTCTTCTACCAAAATTGCCAATCCTGCTGTGGTAAACGCTTTACTATTAGAAGCAATTGCAAATTGTGTATGTTCATTTACAGGTTCTTTAGTTGCAATAGATTTTACACCATAACCTTTACTATGAATTATCTTTCCATCTTTAACCACAGCAATTGCAGTTCCTGCAACGTTGAACTTTGTCATCGCATAGTTCACTATAGAATCGATTTGTTTGGAAGATACTTGCGAAAAAATAGTATTAGTAAAAAGTAATACAAATAGTAAAAAACCTAGATGTTTAGCTTGCGTATATTTCATGATTCCTTAGAGTTGGTTAAACGTTTTCTAAATGTAATAAATTTAGTTCAATCCGTTTCTGAAAGTTTAAAAAAGTGGTTTACTGGTTTTGAAAATACTTCCGACAATTTTAAAGCTAAAACGGTGGAAGGCACATATCTATTGGCTTCAATAGAATTTATGGTTTGCCTAGAAACACCAATTCTTTTTGCCAAATCATCTTGCGTTAAACTCAAAATAGCGCGTTCTACTTTAATTGTGTTTTCCATTATCTGTAGCGCTTTAAATTATGATAAATCATAAGCTGAATCATGAGCATAAAAATTAATACTTGAAAATCTCCTAAAGTTTTAAAAGACTCTCCACCAGCATGTACCATATTAGATACACCAAATTCTACATAAGGTAATACTATCGCGTACAAAACACCTACAACAAAAGCTATAGCATAAGATTGTGCTCTTAAAGCTATTGTCATTTCGTCTTCTTCTTTATCTTTAGAAATAGACATAACTAACATCCCTAACAACAAAACTTGTTTGGTAATACTCTTTAGCCATTCCGCATCCGATTCTATTAAAAAAGCACGAATAAACATAGCTACAATTGCTAAAGCTGCAATAGCAATTCCGATGTTGAAAAAGGTATGCGGCAATCTAAATTTAATAAATTTATTGAAACGCTTTCGTTCACAATCTAAAAATTTCTTGGAATCCATATGACAAATATTTTTTCTATTAAGGAAAATTATCTTTCCATAATGACAAATATACTTTACATTTAGAGTTCTAGCAAGCCTTTGTGATTTTTTCTTTTTAGAAAAATGCACGTATTCTATCTATACTACATTTAATTACAGGTATTTCGGCTTGTGTTGCACGAAGTAGTGTTTTATTAATTTTAAATAAAGATTTAAAGCAAAGGAGAAAAAAGGCGTGCCATTTTTTCGAAGAATTGTATATATGTTGGTCTATTTTTCCAAGTTTCCAGATCAATCTTATCTGCATGACTTATATCTTCATAAAAGGCATTTTTAAGTTGCTGGTTTATTTCTTCATCATAAACAATGGCATTCACTTCAAAATTAAGATCAAAACTTCTAATATCCATATTTGCTGTACCTACAATGGCTATTTCATTATCTACCACTACCGTTTTAGCATGCACAAAACCTTTTTGATATTTATAGATTTCTACTCCGGCATATAGAAGTGTATTATAGTACGAACTGGAAGCTAAATTAGCCAATTTAGAATCTGAAATACCTGGAACTAGAAGCTTCACAGACACGCCACTCTTTGCTGCAATAACTAAAGCATCTAAAAGACTATCTCCTGGAATGAAATATGGCGTTGTAATTAGAATTTCTTTTTTTGCTAAACAAATAGCCTGAAATATGGAAAAAAGAATGGTTGGTGTATCCGAATCTGGACCACTAGCAGTTATTTGCACCATTTTATCTTGTGTAGAAGTAAACGTTTCGGCTTTTGGAAACAAGTCATTATTTATTGCTACAGTATCTTCTGCACAAAAATTCCAATCGCATAAAAACAAAAACTGTAAATACCATGTAGCTGGTCCGTGAATCATCAAGTGTGTATCTCGCCAAAACAGTTCATTATTTTTACTATTAATATATTTATCACTTACATTTATTCCGCCTACAAATGACGTTTTGCCATCTACGATAATAATTTTTCTATGATTTCTATAATTGATTCTACTTGCTAATGCATAAAACTTTATTTCGTAAAAAGGAGAGGTTTCTGCTCCTGCTTCTTTTAGTTTTGGAATGCATTTCTCTCGAATAGAACGACTCCCAAAATCATCATAAATAAACCTTACTTTAACTCCTTCTTTCGCTTTTTTAATTAGTAAATCCACCAATGTATTACCAATAGTGTCGTCTTGAAAAATATAATACTCCACATGAATATGATGCTTTGCGCTCTCTATTGCTTTAATAACTTCTGGGAATTTGTTTTCGCCATTAAGAAGTAGTTTTGCATCATTATTATTCGTTAATGGACTTAAGTTTTCTTTTAAAACGAGATTGACTAATTTCTTATTACTCTTTACAGCAGCATCTCCATCTTGCAGAATTTCTTTAGAATATTTAATAAGTTCTTTTTCTAAATCTCCTTGTAAACGCTCATTATCCATGAGTTTCTTATCGTACATCTTTCGTTTTCTATAATTAACGCCGAAAGAAAAATAGATAATCATTCCGCCTATGGGCAAAAAAATAGACAGTAATAAGTAAGCTACTGTTTTAGTAGTATCCTCGGTATCAAAAATGATACGAAAACAAACAAAAATCAGTAAAATCACATAAGT
The DNA here is from genome assembly GCA_018067265.1 of Oceanihabitans sp. Classification (GTDB taxonomy): domain Bacteria; phylum Bacteroidota; class Bacteroidia; order Flavobacteriales; family Flavobacteriaceae; genus Oceanihabitans. Next base: position 4,862 of record JAGPUY010000105.1, read on the forward strand.
TACTTGAGCAATTAGAATCCAATTCATACTATTCTTATTAATTAAACCTAGGCTTCTCTTCTACTTATTTACTACTATTTAAGATAGTATCTAGTAGAATTGTTTATCTGTGGTTACTTAGCTATTAGATTAAGTTTTCTGCAATTAGCTTTAATAAAAAAGTTTCTCTTTCAATAGACATTCCTTTTTTATCACTGGTAGCCATTGTTTCTTTATTGTGTTTTATGGCTTCATGAATATTAATCCAAACCGCTTTCATACCATTTTTAGTTTCGTAATCCTCCATTTTTGAAGCACCAAGCTCTTTGCTAATATCGCATGTATAGCAATACGAAATCATGTGCTGCACATCATAATCTGGTTTATGCCATGGTCTGTATTCTTCATAAACACCAAAAGCTTTGATGTTTCTAATATCTTTGGCTCCAGTTTCTTCACTAAGCTCTCGCATCATGCCTTCTCGTTTATCTTCGTCCAAATCTAAACCACCGCCAGGAAGACTGTAGTCTTCATATCTTTCTGTATAAAGTAATAAAATGTTATTTCCTTGAACAGTAATACTTCTGGTAGACAGCCTTGTAAAAATAGATTTATTCTCTAAAGTTTGCACTTCCGGATGGTAATGGGTTTTTAAATTTTGCATTTAGAAAGTCGAATCATTGGGTTTACAATAATAAGCTTATTTATTCTTCTCTTCAATCCACTTACTCATAAACTTCGTGCTTTGCAACGTGTGATGCATGAGTATTTGTCCGGTGAAATTATTTTGCCTGTGATTCCTTAGTTCTTGAATAGTCTTATCCAGAATGGCAATAAATCCTTTTTTAATTTCGTTTTTATTAAAACGGTCATTAATTACCTCAAAACCATTTTGCTGTTTTTCTATCCAAAGGTTTTTATTAGTATAAAGAGCAACCGCATTAGCTGCAAATTCTTGGGGATTATCTGAAATAAATCCGTTAGCTTGAAAATCACCAAACATGCCTTCTGCTCCAATAGTTGTGGTAACACAAGGCGTTCCATTTTGCATGGCTTCGGTAAGTTTCCCTTTTAGTCCTGCGCCAAATCGAATGGCTGCCAAACACACTTTTGCTTCTTGCATTGCTTGATTTGCATCCTCGACAAAACCTTTTATGATAAAACCTTCTTTTTTATTATGTAGCTGATTTACTTTCTGACTTGCATACGATCCGTAAACATGCATTTCGGCTTTTGGTACTTGTTTGCGTATTAAAGGCCAAATCGTTTCTTTTAAGAATAAAACGGCATTGTAATTCGGTTCATGTATAAAATTACCAATGGTTATAAAGTGGTTTCGTTCTTCAAAACTTGGCAATTTACGTATCCCTTCCGAAGAAACGGGATCTAGCATAAATGGTAAATAATGCAATAATGCTGGATCTACTTTAAAACGATGCCTTAAAATTTCTATTTCCGCTTCCGAAATAATTAAAGTCAGATCACATCTATAAATACTTGCAATTTCACGTTTTGCTGGATCACTGAACAGATATTCATCTGTAAAAGGCTGTTTATTCTTAAAAGCTTGCTGTCTTCCTTTTCGTAAAAAGTGAAGGTCTTCGGTATCTAGAATTCGTAATGCACTCGGACAATTTTCTGCCACGCGCCAGCCAAATTGTTCTTCCATCATAAAACGATCGAACACCACCACATTTGGATTTAACTCCGTAATAAAAGTATCAAAACTAGCATTATTTAATTCGATAGCAACTTGTGAAACGCCAATAGTTGTTAAGTCAAACGCATTATCACTTTTTGCACAAGGACTAGCAAAGGTGATTTGGTAATTTTGATTTAGAAAGACTTGAATAATTTGCATCATTCTACTTCCTGCTGCAGAACTCTTAGGCTCTGGCCAAACAAATCCTATGATTAGTACTTTTTTTGACACGAATATTTAATTTTTTGGACTGCTAACGGAACACTAAGCACTACCTATTAGTTATTCCGGTTTTGGCATTAAACCGTATTTTAATCGCACATTTTTGGCCCAATGAATAACAGATGCTCTTTGTGCTTCGGTAAGGTTTGCTTCGGTATGCGTCCAGGTATAAGAATCTAATGGCATTTCTTTTTCTTCCACCATTTCTATAAGTTCATCGAACTTATGGTCTTTCTTTTTTACGGAATTTGCTTCCCATCCAGATACATTAAAATGTTTTTTACCATCTTTAACGTGGTCTGCCAACCAATAATTTACTGGCGTAATTTTATTGTACCAAGGATAACTTGTTACATCACTATGACAATCATAACAGCTCGTTTGTAAAATAAGTTTCACCTCTTCTGGCGGATTTGTTTCGGTTTCAAAAGCAGTAATAGATGTTAAATCTCCTTCATTTCTTTCCGGTCCAAAAAATTGAGCAATCACAAATACCACAAGTAAAGCCAAAAGTATTTTTTTAGTCATTTTCATCTATTTTTTTTTATTAATTTTATACTATAAAAATACGAAATCTTTTGACTACAGCGCAACTCTACCAAGAATTAAATTATGTAAATCACTCGCGAGAGAAACGCCTGCATTACGCGAATCTGGTTATTGCTAATCCTGATTTAATTGAAAAATTATTAAAAATACTTTTTAAGGTGGATGATAAAATTTCGCCTCGTGCTGCATGGGTTTTTGAGTTTATGTGTAAAGAGCATTTAGAAGAAGCAATTCCTTATCTAGATTATTTTACAGAAAACATGCACAAAGTGCATCAAGATTCTGCAGTTAGACCTGTTGCAAAAGTCTGCGAATATTTAATAAAAGCATATTATTCTAGAACCGAAAATAGGATTAAAACGGAATTACTTCCGAGACATCGAGAAAAAATTATAGAAGTATGTTTTGATTATATGATTAATGACGAAAAAATTGCACCAAAAGCATACGCCATGCATTGTCTGTATTTACTTGGTAAAGATTACGATTGGATTCATGCCGAACTTCTACTTATTCTAGAGCGTGATTTCCAAATGCAAAGTTCAGGGTTTAAAGCACGAGCGAAACAAATTATTAAAAAAGTGAAAGGGAAAAAGTAAATTCAAAAATCATTCAAAACCATAATCGCTACTTGCTCCTTCCTTTAGCTAAAGAAAGGTGGATTTCATGATAATGCAATATAGGATGGCTTTTTAACTCCTCTTTATTCAAATTCCTTTAACGGGAATTTAAATGCATTCTCCTCTTTGAAAAAAGAGGAGAGCTTCAAATATTCTACCTCTAAATTCAAAGAACAACTTATACGCTACTGATATTAGTATCTTCAAAATGTTCTTTTTAATAGCTAAAAAACCTATCTTTGAAACTTCTTAAAAAACAACATACACTATGTCTTTAAACACATTAAATGCCATTTCACCAATTGATGGTCGATACAGAAATAAGATTGACGAATTAGGTAAATATTTTAGCGAAGAAGCACTAATTAAATATCGTGTTTTAGTAGAAATTGAATACTTTATTGCGCTTTGTGAAATTCCTTTACCACAATTAGAATCTGTTGACAAATCGATTTTTGAAGAGTTAAGAGCTATTTACACCAATTTTTCTACCGAAGATGCTTTAGCTATTAAAGACATTGAAAAAGTTACCAATCATGATGTAAAGGCCGTTGAATATTTTATAAAAGAAAAATTTGACCATCTAGGTTTACAAGCATACAAAGAGTTTATCCATTTTGGATTAACCTCTCAAGACATTAACAATACAGCAATTCCGTTAAGCATTAAAGATGCTATGAACGATGTATATGTACCAGAATACTTTATAGTTCTTAATCGATTAAAAGAATTAGTAAAAGATTGGGCACATATTTCTATGCTAGCAAGAACGCATGGGCAGCCGGCTTCTCCTACGCGATTAGGAAAAGAGATTGAAGTATTTGTAGTCCGTTTAGAAGAACAATTTAATTTACTAAATGATGTACCAAGCGCTGCTAAATTTGGTGGAGCAACAGGAAACTTTAATGCGCACAAAGTTGCGTACCCGAATATAGATTGGAGAGCTTTTGGAAGCACTTTTGTACAAGAAAAACTAGGTTTACAACACTCGTTTCCTACCACACAAATTGAGCATTATGATCATATGGCTGCTTTGTTTGATGCTTTAAAACGTATAAACACCATTCTAATAGATTTAGATAGAGATATCTGGACCTATGTTTCTATGGATTATTTTAAGCAAAAAATTAAAGCTGGTGAAGTTGGAAGTAGCGCAATGCCACATAAAGTGAATCCTATCGATTTTGAAAACTCAGAAGGAAACCTAGGAATTGCAAATGCTATTTTTGAACATCTTTCTGCCAAATTACCAATATCTAGACTACAACGTGATTTAACAGATAGTACTGTTTTACGTAATGTTGGAGTACCTTTCGGACACACCTTAATTGCTTTTAAAAGCACTTTAAAAGGTTTAAATAAATTGTTATTGAATGAATCTAAGTTTGCGGAAGATTTAGAAAACAATTGGGCTGTTGTTGCAGAAGCAATTCAAACGATATTGCGAAGAGAAGCATATCCGAATCCGTATGAAGCTTTAAAAGGCTTAACAAGAACGAATGAAAAGATTACAAAACAATCTATTTCCAATTTTATTGATACCTTAGAAGTATCTAACGAAATTAAAGAAGAGTTAAAAGTGATTTCGCCTAGTAACTATACAGGAATATAAATTTAATTTATGCTAACAGACAGTCAATCTATATTCATTTGCGGAATAGTAATACTATCCTTTGTCTTTTTTGGAATATTAGACATTTTGGATACTATTTTTATTGCTGGACCAATTGTTATAGGCTTTCTTGTTGTTGTTGTGAATTTGATTGTAACCAAAAGAATTCCGGAAGCTGAAGAGCTAGAACAAATTAGAAAAGCGAAAGAAACTGCTTCTGAAGAAATCTAAAAAAGTTAAAATTTTACCTATAAAAAAAGGCTTACCTAAATGGTAAGCCTTTTTTTATTGAAAATAAACGAACTATTTTTTTACTTAAAAAATTCCATTAGTCCTTTTAACTGTGTGTCATCTACTTTTCCTTTATTCATAGATTCGGCAAGTCTTACTAGTTTTGCAGGACTCATATCTTCTCCTAAGACACGTAAAACACCAAAACCATATTCTTTAGAGCTACCTAAGATAATAAACTCATCTGCTAGATCATCATCGCCAATATATTTTACCGTTAATTTGGAACCAAACATATTAAAATCACCTAGCTCTATATATCTTTCATCTTTTAAAATAGAAGTTACTTTAGCCATTTCTATTTTATAGGTTTCTTGATTAATGGAGTCTAATTTAAAACCTAAAAAGTTAAGTTTTTCTATAGAGTTATATGCTTCTTTTTCGTCTTCAGAAAGATTAGCATTTTCAAAGTCTACAATACTTGTAGGAATATCTACGGTTGTAAAACTTGCTGTTTCTTGATTATCTACAAAGTACGTTTGTAAAGATTCTTTATTGTTACAACTCACTAACAAGGTTATTGTTAGTAAGCCGCCCAATAGTTTTTTGATTGATGGTTTCATGTATATATTATTTGTTTTTGATTGGTCACATGTTGCTTCTTTAATAGTCATTCCATTAGCATTAGGTATCGAATGCTCGTTAAAGAAGTTTCATAGTTTTATTTTTTATCGTCTAAATGTTCTCCTCCTGGAATGTTCATTTTCTTGGTAAGTTTAGAAACTTGTTTTAAATCTATATCTCCTGTTAAAGACACGATAACGGTTTCAAATTTACGTTGCGCACCATTTACAGATACATTAGATCCTTCCATGTGTTTGCTTATTCCATTTACAAAAATTAAAAGTTCTTGTACGTGGTCTTCGTCTTTTCCTTCCTTAACAAAGAATTTAATTACAGTTCCATCATCTTTAACTTCCATTAATTCTTCTAAGCTACTTGCTTTAGAGTTTACCCAAGAAGCTAAATCTGCAGAAATGGCACCTTTTTCTGTAATAATAGTTTTTAAACTAGTAATACTATTTACCATTGCTAGATATTCATTTGCTTCTGGATCATCGGTATCGATATCCATTTTAGCTAACATTTGAAACATTTTTGGTTTAATGTTTACATAGGTTACATCTGCATTGTCGCTATATTTTGCAAAAATATCTTGTGCCATAGATGTTAAAGGCAACATTAATAAAGCCATTGCGACTAAAATTACATTCTTTTTCATTTTGTTTCTTTTATTATTTATTTGTGTGTTCATTTTTGTAGTATTTATTTGTTATTAATTGTAAAAATGTGTTCGCCTATTCCTCTTTTAGATTTGTTTTAAAATAAGATGGATGGCTCGGTTCATTTTTTCTATTTTTTAAAGATTAAACGTGTTGTGTTATCTACTTCTGCTAGATAATTAATACTTGAAGCGCCTTTATTAAATTGCGTAGAAATCATTTCTAAAGATTTTTTCACTTCAAGATATGCCATTTCAGGATCATCATAAGTACCTAAATCTTCTGCAGAAGTTAGAGGCGATTTAAAATAAAATCCTAACATAAGAACTGCTACTGCTGCGACAGAAATCCATTTATACAAATTGTTTTTGTTAGATTTTAATGGAACGTCTTTAGTAAACTTTTCTTCTTGGCTTACCGAAAAATAGGCAAACATTGGTTTATACATTTCTAAATGTGGCGCTACAGTCTCTTGTTTAAAATAGTCTTTTAACTGCTGCTCTTCTTTTAGCGATGTTTCGCCATTGTTGTACTTTTCTAGTAATTGTTCTATATTATTTAACACCATAATTGTGTGTTTTTGTTAATTTTTCTCTTATTGTTTTTCTTGCTCTAGACAATGCTACTCGCACTGCTGTATTATTCATATCCAGCATCTTGCCAATTTCGTCAAAATCATATTGCTCAATATCTCGTAATTGTACTACCATTTTTTGTTGCTCTGGTAAATCTTCCATTATTTTAGCAACCCAATGCACACTATCACTAAATTCTAATTGCTTTTGCAAAGACGTATTATGGTCTTGGTAGTTACTGTGTACCAACTTCAAATTCTGTGCTTGCTTCGATTTTAATTTATCCAAACAAAAATTCTTCGTCATGGTCATGGAAAATGCTTCTACATTTTTATACTCTTGAATCTTGGTTTTATTCTTCCATAATTTTAAAAGCACTTCTTGCGTTGCATCTTCTGCTTCTTCTCTAGACACTAACAAGCGTTTTGCTAAACGAAACACCTTATCTTTAAAGGGCATTACAATATGTAAAAACTCTGTTTGTGTCATTATTTTTGGTTTCATTCCAATTATTAATTGGTTCTAGTTATTAAACGGCTTGGTAAGGGCGGTTTCTATTAAGACGAACAACTCTATATTTTGTTACAATAAATTTTTAGTTGCCAATATAATACCTATTTTTAAAGTGAAAAAGAAACCCTTATTGCTATGAATACTATAAAAAGAATAACGCTTCTATTCTTTGCAGCATCCTTATGTACTGCTTGTTTTGAAGATTTAGATGATAATCCGGTTACCAGTAAAGATATTAAAGACTTTGTTTACAAAGGAATGAACTATGCCTATTTATACAAAGAAAATAAACCAGATTTAGCAAATAATCGATTTTCTAATGACAGTGATTACTCTAGTTATTTAAATGGATTTGAATCTCCGGAATCTTTATTTGAAAACTTAATTTATGACAGGCAAAATGTAGATCGATTCAGTTGGATTACTAATGACTACATAGCATTAGAGGAAAGCTTTAATGGCATAAGAAAAAGTACTGGTTTAGAGTTTGACTTTTATTTTGAACCCGGAAGTACTACCAATGTATTTGGTATTATAAAACTGGTTTTAAACAATAGTCCTGCGGAAAATCAAAATTTGCAACGCGGACAAATATTCACAGCCGTTGATGGTGTCGCTTTAGCGGAAAACAATATTAATTCCCTATTTAGTGGTGATACATACACCTTAAATCTTGCAACCTATAATGATAATAATACGCCAGATGCCGATAGTGATGATACTATTGCGGCAACCTCAGAAACAGTTACATTAAATAAAGTTGCCTTTACCGAAAACCCTGTGTATAAAACCGAGATACTGGAAGTCAACAATCAAAACGTTGGTTATTTAATGTATAATGGTTTTACTGCAGATTTTAACAACCAACTAAATAATGCCTTTGCAACCTTACAAAGTAATAATGTGCAAAACTTAGTTTTAGATTTACGCTATAATCCTGGAGGATCTGTAAATACGGCAACCCTTTTAGGAAGTATGATTACCGGACAATTTAACGGAGAAACCTTTGCCAAACTAATATATAACGACGATTTACAAAGTAGTAACACCGAATATCGTTTTACAGATTCCTTCGACGGAAACAGTATAAATAGTCTGAATTTGCAAAAGGTGTACATACTAACTACCAATGCTTCTGCTTCTGCAAGCGAAATGGTGATCAATAGCTTAAAAGCCTACTCGCAAATAGAAGTTGTACAAATTGGTGTAGAAACTAGAGGGAAATCGCAAGCATCTATAACTATTTATGATTCTCCCGATTTTAAACGAAGTGGCGTAAACCCTTTACATACGTATGCACTGCAGCCATTAGTAGCAAAAACAGTAAATAAATTGGATGTAAGTGTTCCCAATGAAGGGCTAACTCCAGACATTATATTAAAAGAAACACCAAATAACTATGGCATTTTAGGAAATGCAAACGAACCATTACTTGCTGCAGCTTTACAGCAAATTTTAGAAAACGGAAGATATGTACAACCTAGAACAAATAACTTTAATAAACTAAACACAAAAGTAGGTTACCAATCTTTTGAAAACGGCATGTACAT
>JAGPUY010000118.1 GCA_018067265.1 Oceanihabitans sp.
TACTCCTGCCATTGTAATAAAAAACAATTATACATTTAGCACCAATCTTTTACTTATTGACAAAGGCAAACGCGATAGTATTAAACAAGATTTTGGGGTTATAACTTCTAAAGGAATTTTAGGCATTGTAGACCATACCAGTACAAAGTATGCGACGGTACTTTCTATATTAAACACAAAAAGTAAAATTAGTGCACAATTAAAAAGAACCAATCATTTTGGTACCTTAAAGTGGAATGGTAAATCACCAGAGCTTGTGCAATTGGTAGATATTCCATCTAAAGCGAAGCTCTTACAAGGAGATACGATAATGACTTCTGGTCGTTCTGCTATTTTTCCGAAAGGAGTTCTTATAGGCATAGTAAAAGACTTTAAGCTCGATGCTGCTGAAGATTTTTACGAAATTAACGTTACTTTATTTAATGACATGACGAATATGGAACATGTTTACGTCATCGAAAACAAAGATGCGAAAGAAATGTACAACCTAATAAATCCTGTGGATGAATAGTATCATTTCTTCCAACGTAATCCGATTTATAGTATTAGTGCTCGCACAAATATTAGTGCTTTCGCATATTAACTTTTTAGGGTATATAAACCCGTATATATACATTCTGTTTATCCTTTTATTTCCAGTAAAAAACAACAGAATGCTATTTTTACTTTTAAGTTTTTTATTAGGTATTACTATAGATATGTTTTTAGATTCTGGTGGTATGCACGCGGCTGCTTGTGTAACCATTGCTTTTATAAGACCTGCTGTTTTAAAGTTTTGTTTTGGCGCCGTTTATGAGCATCAAACCATTAAATTTAATCAGGTAGAATTTGGACCAAGATTAACCTATATAACCATACTTACCGTTATACATCACTTTCTATTATTCCTTTTTGAAATATTTAACTTTTCAAAAATAATTTTAGTGCTTCAAAAAACGTTATTCTCAAGTATATTTACTATTATACTATGTGTTTTAGTAACCATTATATTCAGCAGAAAAACTAAATGAGGCAAATACTACTTTTCATTTCCATAATTTTTGTTGGTATTCTTTTTATTGCAAGACTTTTTTTCCTTCAAGTATATCAAGATAATACCAATAATTTATATGAAGACAACGCCATACGTAAGGTGTATGACTACCCAAAACGTGGTTTTGTGTATGATAGAAACGGAAAACTTCTAGTTTCTAACCAGCCATCTTATGATGTGATGGTGATTCCTCGCGAAGTAAAGCCACTCGACACTTTAGAGTTTTGTTCGCTTTTAAAAATAGATAAAGACCAGTTCATTGAAACCTATAAAAAAGCATATACCTATTCTCCTAGATTGCCTTATGTTTTCCTTCCGCAATTATCGAAAGAAGACTACGCTGTTTTACAAGAAAAAATGCGCAAGTTTGAAGGTTTCTATATTCAAAAACGTTCTTTAAGAAATTACGAAACCACTATTGGTGCCAATGTACTTGGTGATATTGGGGAAGTGAATCAACGAATCATGAATAAAAATCCCTATTACAACATGGGTGATTTAATTGGCATGCAAGGTATTGAAGCTTCTTACGAAAAAACATTACGAGGCGTAAAAGGAATAAAATTCATACAAAAAGACAGATTTAATCGAAATATCGGTCCCTACAAAAAAGGAAAATTTGACACCTTACCAGAATCTGGAAAAGACATAAAAACTACCATTGATGCCACACTACAGGCCTATGGCGAAATATTAATGGCTAATAAACGGGGTGGAATTATTGCTATAGAACCAAGTACTGGTGAAATATTATCTATGGTAGCGGCACCAACCTATAATCCTAATTTATTAGTTGGTAGAGATCGCTCTAAAAATTTCACCAAACTGTATAATGACTCTATTGCAAAACCATTATTTAACAGAAGTTTACAAGGGGTTTACAATCCTGGCTCTCCTTTTAAATTAATGAATGCATTGGTTGCACTACAAGAAGGTGTGATATCTACAGACGAAAAAGTAACCTGTTATGCGGGTTACAAATACGGTAACAGCTTTATGAAATGCCATTGCCGAGTTGGTACAAGAAACGATATGGCACATGGTATTCAAGAATCTTGTAATACCTATTTTGCAACCGTATACAGAAGAATTTTAGACAAGCCCGAAAACGCTTCCTTAGGAATTAACGTTTGGAGTAATCATGTAAAAAGCTTTGGTTTAGGAAACTTTTTAAACAACGATTTATATGTTGGACAAAAAGGAAGAATTCCGAACAGAGATTATTATAAAGGGATTTATCCGAAAACGTTTTATTCTACATACACTATTTCTAACGCAATTGGCCAAGGTGAAGTTGCTACAACGCCAATACAATTAGCAAATATGATTGCCGCTATTGCTAATCGTGGTTATTATTTCACACCGCATATTATAAAGGAAATCAAAGGAGAAACCTTAGATCTAAACTTTACGACACCCAAATACACAACCATAGACAAACAACATTTTGAACCTGTAATTGAAGGTATGCTGAATGTTTATAAATATGGAACCGCAAAATACTTACAGATTCCAGATATAGAAATTTGTGGAAAAACCGGTACTGTTGAAAATTTCGTAAAAATTGACAGTGTAAAAACACAACTTACAGATCATTCTATATTTGTAGCTTTTGCACCTAAAAACGACCCTAAAATTGCCATCGCTGTATTTGTTGAAAACGGTTATTTTGGTTCTCGTTTTGCAGGTAAAATAGCAAGTTTAATGATTGAAAAATATATCAAAGGAATTACAACGAGAAAAGATTTAGAAAACTTTGTATTGAATCACAGTTTAGAAGATGAATACGCTAAACCATATTCTGGTGTGCCTTTTAAAATCAATAGAGAAACCGCGCTACAAACAATTCCCATAGAAGAAGTAAATAAATTAAAGGCACAACTAACTAAGTTAGAATATTAAACATGTTTAGACAAACAGATAGACATTTTAAATTCGATTGGGTTACTATTATATTATTTTTAATTTTAGTAGTGTTTGGTTGGATGAATATCTTATCCGCTTCACACTCAGGAATAACTATTGATTATTTAAATTTCTCCCAACCCTACGGAAGACAATTAATTTTTATAGGCTTAACCGTGATACTTATTATTTTTATTCTTTCTATAGATGCTAAATTTTACGAACGGTTTGCCAGTTTAATCTTCATTGTTTCCATGCTATCTTTAGTTGGCTTATTCCTCTTTGGTAAAAACGTAAATGGAGCCACTTCTTGGTACGGCATTGGCGGAATGACCATACAGCCTAGTGAGTTTGCCAAAGCAGCTACAGCACTAGCTGTTGCGAAATACATAAGCGATTTAAACACCGACATTAAAGCCTTTAAAGACCAAATAAGAATCTTTATTATCATTATAATCCCTGCTTTTTTAATTTTACTTCAAAATGATGCAGGAAGCACACTGGTTTATGCTTCTTTCTTTTTTGTGTTATATCGCGAAGGCTTACCAAAAATATACTTAACACTGGCATTAGCATTAGTTGCTATTTCTATTTTAGCATTAAAATTCGGACCAATAATCACTTCCGTTTTAGCTATTATTTTTATTATAATTAACTACTTTATTCCAAAAAAGAAGCCGGTAATTTTACAGCCAATTGTTACTGCTATGGCTTGTATAGTAATCGCTTTCGGAATTAAATTTTTCTACCAAAACATCTTGCAGCCGCACCAACAAGATCGCATTAGTCTTTGGTTACGTCTAGAAAAAGATCCTACAAAAATTGCGCAAATGCGTAGAGATATTTTATATAATTTATACGAATCTGAAAAAGCAATTAGCTCTGGAGGTTTTTCTGGAAGAGGATTTTTAGAAGGCACTAGAACCACAGGTAAATTTGTACCAGAACAACATACAGATTATATTTTTAGTACCGTTGGTGAAGAATGGGGATTTCTAGGAAGTGTTTTTGTAGTTATTGTTTTTGTACTACTTATGCTTCGTATTTTAAAATTAGCAGAACTCCAAAAATCACAATTTAGTAGAGTGTATGGCTATTCGGTGGCCTCTATTCTATTCTTCCACTTTATGATTAATATTGGAATGGTAATGGGATTAATACCTACTATCGGAATTCCACTTCCATTTTTCAGTTATGGTGGTTCCGGACTTTGGGGATTTACCATTTTACTTTTTATTTTCATTAAACTAGATTCCAATAGAATTAATGAATGGTAAGTAAACATCTTTAAAAACAACAGGATTCTTACTGTTAATAGAACAAAACAATCACTTCATCTAAAAAAGCACGAATCTACTTTTCTTAAAAACAACAAAAGTTATTCAATTGCATATATTTATATAATGCGCTAACATATAGCGCATTATATAAATTAACTAAAAACTTATACGATGAAAAAATTATTAGCAGAGTTTATTGGTACTTTCTGGTTAGTACTTGGTGGTTGTGGTAGCGCCGTTTTAGCTGCAGGAATTCCAAACATAGGAATTGGTTTAGTGGGTGTCGCACTTGCTTTCGGACTTACCGTTTTAACAGGAGCGTACGCTTTAGGACATATTTCTGGCGGGCATTTTAATCCTGCAGTTTCTATTGGTCTTTTTGTTGGCGGACGATTTGACGGAAAAGATTTACCAGGCTACATTATCGCACAAGTTTTAGGTGGTATTGCTGGAGCCGCGATTCTATATGCTATTGTTAGCGGTATGGATGGTTTTGCTGGCTACTCGAAAGCTGGCGATTTTGCGACTAACTTTTATGGTGTAGAACAATACGGACATACCTTTAGTATGACCTCTGCGTTACTAATTGAAGTAGTAATGACATTTATGTTTTTAATCGTGATTTTAGGTGCAACACATAAAAATGCTTCACCAGGTTTTGGCGGATTAGCAATTGGATTGGCATTAACTTTAATTCACTTAATTAGTATTCCGGTTACAAATACCTCTGTAAATCCTGCAAGAAGTACAAGTCAGGCGCTATTTGTTGGTGGCGAAGCAATGGGGCAACTTTGGTTGTTCTGGGTAGCACCTATTGTTGGTGCAGTTTTAGCCGGACTTGTTTACAAGTTTATGGCTCCAAACAAAGACTAATATAAAATAGTATATAGTAAAAAAGCGTCTTGAAATTAAATTTCAAGACGCTTTTGCATGTATAAAAGAAAAACTAATCCTTCTTCAACTCTAATTTTTCAGCAAAATAATCACAGAAATCTTTCATGGTTGCTGTCATTTTTTCGTCTTGTGTTGCTCTATTAAAAGTATCACTCATAGCAACCAGTGTTTGATGAAAAAATATTTTCATTTCATCTACAGGCATATCTTTTGTCCAAAGATCTATACGTAACATCTCCTGGGTTTTACTGTCCCAAACAGAAAGCATCATCGCTTTAGCTTCTTGCTTACTAATGCCTCCATCTTCTGCTGTCCATACTAATTTTTCTGGGACTCTATTTTCGTCTAGTTCTATGTTTAATTCAATTTTTGAGGTAATCTTAGCCATTACAATTCTGGTTTAAAGTTCGATTTATTAAATATTTCTTCGGCAGTATCAGTAAGCATTTCTTTTAAAGACACATTATTATTCTTCATATAGGCGCGTACAATTTGCCATCCTATATACTGCCCTATTCTTCCTGGGGATTCTTGATCTATTTCTACTAACTTGAATTTAGAAAAAGGCGCAGGATTTATAAACCTATTTGGTAAATCAAAATCCGTACTAAATAGTAATTCATTCTCTACAAAATAGCTCCAAATCTGTCCTTCATTGGCTTTCGACCAATTTAACTGTTCTTCAGAATAGCCAATTTTTTGCGCATCCGTTTTAAACGGAATCATGATTTCTTTAAAGTATAATTGTTTTCCGGAGAAAATCATTTCGTCTAAAAATGTTTTATTCTGTTTCGGAAAAATATAATTTTCAGCATATTCTGAAGCAAAATCCACCACGATCTGATCCTCTGTAAAATTAGCCGCTAAATACTTTTGAATCCCATTATAAAAAGGATGTTCACTTCCTAAATACGTATCTATTGAAATAAGTGAAATCGTATCGGTTACAATCACTTTATTTCTATAATCTACAAAGGAAGTTGCGCTAACTAAACGCGGCGTTTTAAATTCTGGAAAATAGTATTTCATGTGCTGAAAGAAACTTTTAAGCTCTCCTTCTACGCCATTAAGATTCGGATATATTTTTTCTACTTCGGTATTTAATTCTAATTGTAAGGTGTCTTGCATTTTAGCAATCCAAAAAGAATCTACATATTTTTTAGAAAACATAAACGGAAAAGCATCTTTTAATGTATTCAGATCACTCGGTTTTGCATGCGCAAATGCCAAATCAAATCGCTCAATAGCAACAGAGACATCTACTTTAGAAATTTCTTTTTCTAAGCCTGCATCTCGTTTACACGAAACACATAAAACAGCAATAAAAAGAAATAAAAAAATATTCTTCATAAACTTATTTTTATTCATTAAGCTATTGTTTATTTTTGTTTGACAAAGGTACTATTCTTTGTTCTAAAATCTTTAAAAATGCAAACAGAAAAAGTAGCACATCATATTGTAAATTGGTTAAAAGAGTATGCATTAAACGCTAAAGTCAATGGTTTTGTTATTGGTGTTTCTGGCGGAATAGATTCTGCGGTAACCTCTACTTTATGCGCCGAAACTGGTTTAGACGTTTTATGTATTGAAATGCCAATCCATCAAGCAGCAAGTCATGTTAGCAGAGCACAAGAGCATATCGATCAATTAAAGAAAAAATATAAAAACGTACGCGCGACAAGAACCGACTTAACGCCTGTTTTTGAAGAATTTAAAACCGAAGTTTCTTTAGAAGGAGATCAAGCTATTGTAGATATGGCTTTAGCAAACACAAGAGCTCGCTTACGTATGACTACTTTATATTATTATGCAGGTCTGCAAAAACTATTGGTTGCTGGAACAGGAAACAAAGTAGAAGATTTTGGTGTTGGTTTTTATACAAAGTATGGTGATGGCGGTGTCGATTTGAGTCCGATTGCAGATTTACTAAAATCGGAAGTATACCAAATTGGGGAATATTTAGAAGTACCAGAATCGATTATGAAAGCGGCACCAAGTGACGGATTATTTGGCGATGCAAGAAGTGATGAAGATCAAATTGGAGCATCGTACCCAGAATTAGAATGGGCCATGCAAATGCATGAGGTAGGTAAAACGGAAAATGATTTTACTGGAAGACAAAAGGAAGCTTTTATAATCTATAAACGTTACAATTCGGCAAACAAACATAAGATGGTTGCTATACCTATTTGTTTGATATCAAAAGATTTAAAATAAAATATTTTCTTTTTCAGGAAGAATTCACTACTTTTACTAAACGACTAATAGCAAAACGTCTGTTGTTTTCCTCAGAAGTTATAACAAATTTAAAAAAATTAAAGTTATGATTAAACTGCTGGTAGTAGACCATCATCCTATAATTAGGAAGGGTCTAGAGCTACTATTTATTACGTCGTCGAACATTCAAGTTGTTGGTACACTAGATGATGGTGAAGCCATATTTGAATTCTTAAACAAGAATAAAGTAGACATTATTATTTCTGAAATTGATTTACCAAAGCTTAATGGTATTACTGCCTTAAGAAGGCTTAACAAAGAATACCCAGAAGTTAAAGTTATCATGTTTAGTGCGCAACCAGAAGAGGTTTACGCCATGAACACGATAAAAGCTGGTGCTTCTGGTTACTTATGTAAAACAGCGAATATTGTTACACTTAAAGAAGCTATTATAAAAGTATATAGTGGCGGTATTTACTTAAGTAATGATCTTGCGCAACGTTTAGCAATTGGTAAACGCGTAAGTAGGTCTGGTAATTTTTACAAAAAATTATCCACTAGAGAAATTGAAGTTTTAAAACTTATTTCGTCTGGAAGAAAAAACAAGGAAATTGCGGTAGAACTTGCTATTAACGAAAAAACAGTAAGCACCTATAAAGCGCGTTTAATGAAAAAATTAAACGTTTCCAATATTGTGGATCTCATCAATAGAGCAAAGTTATTAGAATTATAAAACTCTATTTAGTTTTCGCGAAAGTAGCATTTTTAGACTAGAATAATCTTTTACTTCTTCTAGCACACTTTTGTTTACTTCCGATCTATTTTCCAGTGTTTGTTGCATAAACTCTCTTACTTTTTGGTCTATTAAAAAACAACGCAAACTTAAAATCGTTTCGCTAACCAATTGTGCAACCGATTGATCTTTTTGTTTTGGGTATATATTTTTGCTATGCCAATCGGATAAACTGTAACGTTCATCTTCCATTAAAATAGAAGAAATCTCATTCGCTACATCTTGTTCTACGGTATTTACAAACTGTTCGATAGCAAAATCTGGATTTTGATTTAAGGTATCAATGATGGTGTAGTACAAGTTTTTAAACTGCTCATTGGTAAACTCCATTTCATCATCTTGCAAGTCTAAATATATTTTTTCAAAAACTTTCGTTTGATGTTTTACAGGTTCGAGAATCAATTCATTTTTCTCATTTTCTTTTAAAACTAAATCTTCAAAATCCTCCGTTTTATTTCCGTAAAGCAGCAGTATTTCAATGATTTTTCGTTCTAAAATATATTGCACGTCTACCTTTTTTTTAGGCTGCTCATGCTTAATAACTTCAAAAGCGGTTTGCTTTTTATTCGCTTCTTTATGGGTTTCTTGAACGTCTTTATTTGTGATTTGTGCCAAGGTTGTAAACAACACTTGCTCACTAATATCCATAATTCTAGAACATTCTTGAATATAGATTTCCTTTTTAATTCGATCCGGAATTTTAGCAATACTATTTACAATATCTCGAATAGTATCGGCTTTTTTAACCGGATCATTTTTAGACTCCTCATATAAAACCGAAGCTTTAAACTGAATAAAATCTTGTGCATGCTCTTTTAAATAATCGCTTAACTCTTCTAACGTATTTTGTTTTGCAAAACTATCTGGATCTTCGCCTTCCGGAAACGTACAAATTTTCACATTCATACCTTGTTCCAGAATTAAATCAATTCCGCGTAGCGATGCTCGTAATCCTGCAGCATCTCCATCAAATAGTACCGTAATATTTTTAGTAAGCCTATTTATTAATCGTATTTGATCAGGTGTTAATGCAGTACCAGAAGAAGAAACCACATTATGAATTCCGGTTTGGTGAAACTGAATCACATCGGTATATCCTTCCACTAAAAAGCAATTATCTTCTTTAGCGATACTTTGTTTCGCCTGATAAATACCGTATAAAACTTTACTTTTATGGTAAATATCACTCTCTGGTGAGTTTAGGTATTTTGCCGCTTTTTTATCATTGGTTAAAATACGCCCACCATAACCAAGCACACGCCCACTCATACTTTGAATTGGGAACATCACGCGACCTTTAAATCGATCAAAGCGCTTTTCGCCTTTCACAATGGTCAGTCCGGTTTTTTCTAGAAATTCTATTTTATAACCTTGCTTTAAAGCTTCGTCTGTAAAGGCTTGCCACTCATCTAAAGAGTAACCCAATGCGAACTTCTTAATCGTTTCGTCTGTAAAACCACGCTCTTTAAAATAGCTTAAACCAATAGCTTTTCCTTTATCTGTTTTTAGTAATACCTTCTGAAAATACGTACTCGCATACTCACTAACTAAATATAAACTTTCCCGTTCATTAGCCTGCTCCTTTTGCTCGTTGCTCTGCTCGGTTTCTTCAATTTCAATATTGTACTTTTTAGCCAAGTATTTTATAGCTTCGGGATAGGTAAAATGCTCATGCTCCATTAAAAAAGCAACGGCATTTCCTCCTTTTCCAGTACTAAAATCTTTCCAGATTTGTTTCACGGGAGATACCATAAAACTCGGTGTGCGTTCTTCACTAAAAGGGCTTAATCCTTTAAAGCTACTTCCCGACTTTTTTAATTGTACAAAATCGCCAATAACCTCTTCTACGCGTGAGGTTTCAAATACATGATCTATGGTGGATTTTGATATCAATTATGGGAGATTTTTCGCTTTCGCGGAATTACTCCGTAAATGTAATATAAAAGAAATTGGTTTAAAAATTAATGGCAATAGGAAAGTTTGGTTTGTGAAAAAAATCTAAAGTTTTATTGGACTGGTTTTAGTCCTTAATAAAAATCACCTACTGAAAACCAACATTTACAGTTACAAATAAAAGCACTTTGTTAACTGCAATAAAAGAATTATATTTACGGGATAACGTCAACACAAAACTAACGATATCCTGACCTATTTACGGGATATAATCAATAAATGTGATGATATAACACGTTGTGTCAAATAAGTCCGACTTTCTGTCTTTCCAGAGGTTTGTTCACAAAACATTACGCGGAAATAACCATAGTTTAAAAAAAAGGAAAATCGGGACACAGTCCGATTTTTAAGGCAAGCTTTTCGATGACGTCG
>JAGPUY010000123.1 GCA_018067265.1 Oceanihabitans sp.
ATCCTTCAAAATCAGTTCCCCTTTCGTGATCCAAGAAATACCAAAAGCCCAAAGTGCTATGCTTTCTAACCAAAAAACAAGATTCAGATGTTGTAATTCTGGAAATTTTTCTTGTAAATAGAAAAAGTATAAAGCAATGAAAACCACACATGCGATCATAACGTAACCACAAGTTTTAAAAATCACATTTCGTTTCCTTTTATGCGCTTCTAATTCCGCTTTAGGGGTTTTAGATTCTGTAAACAGAAATAAAGAAAAGTAGATAAGTACCCCAAAAAATAATCCTGCAAAAGTGAAATGCACGGCTTTTATCCAAGGTTCATAGACAATACATTGTTCGGCACATTCTGAAAGGGTATCTACGCCAGTAGGGAAAAAGGCAACACCAAGCGCAAAAACACAAGCTAGGTTTCCGGCGATACTATCTCTAATATCATAGCCTTTATAGGTAAACATAAAAAAGGCAACTGCACATAAAACACCTACTAATATGTTTCGCATTTTAGTATGGTAATAATCACTAATAGAACTTTGTACAATCTCACAATTGCCATAATAAAAAGCACCAACTATTAATAAAATTGGTAGTACAATGCCCAAAAGACCAATGAGTTGTCGCAAAAGATTGTACGATATTAATTGCGGATTTTCATTATTTCGTTCTGTAGCCATACCATTTTTATTTGTTGTTTAAAGTTAGACATTTTATCTAGTAAAATAATACCGACTAGCGGGTATTTCTTTTCTGTTTACATTTCAGCAATAGTATTTTACAATTCGGTAGGTTTTAATTTCTAGCGATTGCTTTCTGTTTCATATTTGTCTTATGCTTCGTAGCTATTATGAGCGAAGTAGTATATAAAACCAGCAACCAATACGAATTATGAAAAATATAATCTTGATTTTCAGCTTTTTATGCAGCCTCTCGCTTTCTGCGCAAACCATTAGCGGAATAGTTACAGATGCTAAAAATAATCCGATAGTACAAGCCAATGTATATTTAGAAGGTACGTACGACGGCGGAACAACCAATGCGAAAGGGGCATTTTCCTTTAAAACGGAAGAAACCGGAACGCAAAACTTACTGGTATCTTTTGTCGGTTTTGAAACCTACACCATGCTTGGCGATATTTCCTATATGAAAGATTTAAAAATCCAACTTCGGGAAGATGTGAATTCTCTAGATACTGTAGTTCTTTCTGCTGGAACCTTTTCTGCAGGAGATAACTCGAAAGTAAATGCATTAAAACCTTTAGACGTAGTAACCACTGCAAGTGCTTTGGGTGATTTTGTGGGTGCTTTACAAACCTTGCCAGGAACTACAACGGTTGCCGAAGATGGAAGACTTTTTGTTCGTGGAGGTGAAGCCGAAGAAACACAGATCTTTATTGATGGTATCAAAGTCTTTACACCGTATAGTCCAACGACCAATAATACACCAACTCGCGGACGCTATTCCCCATTTTTGTTTGATGGTATTACCTTTTCAACTGGAGGATATTCGGCAGAATACGGACAAGCATTATCTAGTGTTTTGCTTTTAAATACTACAGGAGAACCAGATCAAGAAAAAACAGATATAGGTATTATGACACTTGGAGCATCTCTTGGTAATACGCAAAAATGGAAAAACAATTCCTTAAGTGTAAATGCTTCCTATATTAATTTAGCACCTTATAATGCGGTTTTTAAAAGTAGAAACGATTGGAAGAAACCCTCCGAAGTTGCTTCTGGTGAGGCTGTTTTTCGTCAGAAAATAAATAACGGCATGTTAAAATTATACACTGCTTTTGAAGCGACTAATTTTGAATTGACTCAGGAAGATATAAATGCTTCGAAAGGTGTGCATTTTAAACTAAAAAATAACAACTTGTATTTTAATGGTTCCTATAAAGGAATGCTAAGCGATTCTTGGACTTTAGAAACCGGAATGAGTTATACGCTTGCCAACGACAAAATAAACATCGATGCTGCCGATATTAAAGATACCGAAAACTCTTTTCATGGTAAAGTAAAACTGAAACATAGATTTAATAATCGTTTCAAATTAAACTTTGGTGCAGAATATTTGGCAACCAATTTTAATGAAAATTATCAAGATACGTTTACGCCCAAAGTAGCTTACGGATTTAACAATAATATTAGTGCAGCATTTACAGAAGCAGATATTTTCTTTTCTAGAAAGTTAGCCTTAAAAGCCGGTTTGCGATTAGAACATAGTGCATTATTTGATGAAGTGACACTTTCACCAAGAGTTTCTATGGCGTATAAAACTTCCGATAAAAGTCAGGTTTCTTTGGCTTATGGCGATTTTTATCAGAACCCAAATAGTAGCATCTTAAAGTTTGAACAAGATTTACAAGCACAGCAGACTTCGCATTATATTTTAAACTATCAGTATAATGGTAAAAAACAATTGTTTCGCGCAGAAGCTTATTATAAAGATTATGATCAATTAGTGAAATACGATAGCGATTTTGCCAGCTTTGATAGTAACTTGCGGTTATGAATCGTTAGCGTGTCTTTTTCGAAGTGGTGGGCGCCACCGTTAAGGGGGATTTT
>JAGPUY010000125.1 GCA_018067265.1 Oceanihabitans sp.
AAAAATAGTTTTTGGGCTGTAGTAGCTATAGCAACTATAGGCTTGTTTAATAGCTGTGACGATTTCGAACAATTTGAACCAATTGGTGAAAATTCTATTGAAGATGCCACACCGCCAACTGCAGGATTTTCAGCATCACAAGGTGCTGGCTCCGGTGAAGAATGGAAAGATTATACCTTTGCGAATACATCTAATAGCGCAACTACCTATGCTTGGAGTTTTGGAAACGGTGAAACTTCAACAGATATTGATGGGGCAACCACATATCCAGGAGAAGGAACGTATACGGTTTCTTTAACTGCATCTGATGCTTTAGGAGTGGTAAGTACTTATTCTGAAGAAATAGTAGTTATTGAACCAGAAGAGCCAGAAGTTGCGGACCCTGTTTTAATTAACACTGATTTTGATAAACTGGAGAAAAACAATGGCGCTTCAAGTGACTGCTCATGTTCTGGATGGGATAATGATGATATTGGAGAACAAGGTGAATCTAGTTCTGGTAATGGTGGTTCGGATAACGTTCTTAAATTTGATAACAACGAACCTGATCACATATATCAAGAGTTTGCAGTTACACCAAACGCTGATTATTCCATAGCAATAGTTGTATCCTTTAAAAGTTTAGAAAACAATGTACCACCAGTAGACAGTATGCTTGAGTTAAGAGTATTAGCAGGAGCTGGTTACATAACTGGATACACGCCTACTTATTATGAAACTGCTACAGAATTCCCTAGCTCTGGTTATGGTTATACTACTGTTGCACAAGTAGAAGATGCAGCAAATAACCTTTTGGATGATGCAACACTAACGAATCCTAGTGATGACAGCTATATTACATACACATATACATTTAGTTCAGGTGCTAATGATAGTGTTGCTCTTTTCGTAAGAGGTATAGGAGGAGCAGCTACTGGAGATTATGGATATACTAGTGGTGATGAAGAAATAAGAGCAGACTCTGTAACTATTACAGCGATCAACTAATTTAACAAGCATTAATAAATAATTTAAAGACTGAAACAAATGCGCATAAAACTCAAATTAATAGCATTATTCGTATTTGCTTCAGTTCTAAATGGGAATTGCCAATCTAATAAAGCAGTTACAGAAACCAAAGTGGAATCTAAAAAGAAGAAGAAAAAAAAGAAAAAATATAAACTTCCAGAAATAGATTTAACACATTGGTCTTTAACAATTCCAGATGGAGAAAATGGTAAAGCCAAAAGTTTTAAAGGAAAAGATGTTGTACTTAACTATGCAACAAACGAAGAAATAAAACCTTATATGTACAATGACTCTACAAAAGGAGCATTAGTATTTTATGCATACCCTAGTAAAGCAACTACAGCTAACACCAAATACTCTAGATCAGAGCTAAGAGAGCAAATGATTCCTGGAAATAACAATGTTAACTGGACCTTTAAACAAGGTGCTTACATGAAAGGTACGTTAGCAATGGATGAAGTAACCAGAGATAGTGAAGGTAAATACCATAGAGTAATTATCATGCAAATACATGGAAGACTTACAGATGACCAAAGAGATTTAATTGGTCAAAAAGATAATAATGCACCTCCAATGTTAAAAATTTATTGGGATAAAGGTAAAATTAGAGTAAAAACTAAAGTGCTTAAAAATTTAAATGCTACAGAAGAAGAAATGTTGCATGAAGATGCTTGGGGAGATGATGATGGTTTTAATTTTGAACAAGAAGTAGGATTTAAAAAATGCACTCTAGAAGTAGAAATATCTGATGGCAAAATGGTTATCATTTTAAACAAAAACGAATATAAAGTATATGAAAATATACATATGAAAAAATGGGGTGTATTTGAAAACTATTTTAAAGCAGGAAACTATTTTCAAAGTAGAGACGAAGACGCTTTTGCAAAAGTTAGATATTACGATTTAGAAGTCACACATTAAAAATATTTTGATTAGTCTTATTGTGATTTAGTTAAGCTTTAAAGGTCTAAAAAAGGCCTTAAAGTTTGGCTTATAGCGAATACTTCTAATTCATTTTAGTAAATTTAACCTCGCAAACAAAATAGCAAATAAAACATTAATTTATGAAATTAGAGGGCACTACAAAAACGGAAAAATTTGATGTTCAAAAACATATAATTGCTAGCATCCGAGATTTAATAAACTTAAAAAATCTGGAGCCTGGAGATAAGTTACCTGCAGAGCGCGTACTAGCCGAAAAATTTGAAGTATCCAGAAGTAATGTTAGAGAAGCTATTCAAAAATTAGAATTATACGGTTTATTAAAATCTATTCCGCAAAGCGGAACATTTGTAGCAAACATTGGTGTAATTGCTTTGAATGGTATGATTAAAGATATCTTAAGGCTGGAAGATCCCGACTTTAAATCCTTAGTAGAAACCCGAATATTATTAGAATTAAAAACAGTACGATTAGCGGCTACAAGAAGAACAGAAGAAGATCTAAAAAAGATGAAAGAAACCATAGATGCGTATTCTAAAAAGGTGCTAAATGGTGAAGATGCTGTTCAAGAAGATTTACTGTTTCATCTAGCTATAGCGAAAGCAAGTGGAAATAGCTCCATGAATACTTTCATGTTAATTATTACGCCTCAAATTATTACCAATTTTGAAAAATTTCATGTTTGTGATAAAAACTTAGCGCAAAAAGGTATTGAAGAACACCAAGCTATTTACGACGCAATTGAAATGCAAAATCCGCAATTAGCAAAACAAAAAATGAAAGATCATTTCAGTGAATTATATCAATATTGTTATAATTATTAAAAAAACATAAACTAACTAGACTAAACAAGCATGAAAGTAAAAGGACTAAGATGGTGGATTATAACATTAATTTGTTTAGCTACAGTTATAAACTATATTGACAGAACAGCCTTTGGAGTGATGTGGCCCGAAATGGGTAAAGACCTAGGCATGGATGAGTCCGACTATGCGGTCATGTTAAACGTCTTTATGATTACCTATGCTTTGGGTAAATTCTTATCCGGGAAATTATATGATATCATTGGAACACGTATGGGATTCACGGTATCTATTGTGGTTTGGTCTGTTGCATCTATATTCCACGCCTTTGCAAGAGGATTATTTTCATTAACCTTATTTAGAGCACTATTAGGTTTAGGAGAAGCTGGTAACTGGCCTGGAGCTGTAAAAAGCAACGGCGAATGGTTTCCTGTTAAACAACGCGCTATAGCACAAGGTATTTTCAATGCTGGTGCTTCTTTAGGAAGTGTTATTGCTCCTGTGCTAATTGCATATCTTTACGGTCACTTTGGTTGGAGAACAACCTTTATTATTATTGGTGCAGTTGGTTTATTATGGGTAATCCCATGGTTATTTATAAACAAAACAACTCCAGACTCGCATCCTTGGATTACAGATGAAGAAAGAAGTCTTATCCTAAACAGTAGAATTGAAGCTATTAAATCTACAGAAGCAAAAAAAGAAAAAGGATTAAGTGTCTCTCAAATATTGAGTTATAAAGAATCTTGGGGCGTATTAGCTTCTAGATTTTTTATAGAACCTATATGGTGGCTTTTTGTTGGTTGGATGCCTTTATATTTAAATTCCGAATTCGGATTTAGTATCGCAGAAATTGGTTCTACCATTTGGATATCCTATTTAGGAGGTATGGCAGGAAGTATTATTGGCGGATGGTATAGCGGAAAGTTAATGGAAACAAAATCTGTAGATGCCTCTAGAAAAATAACGATATCTATTGGAGGCGCACTCATATTCTTAGGATTATTAGGAATTATTTTCTTAGTCAACGAGAACAATCCAATGACCTTTATATATATAGTTGCTGTCGTTCTTTTCGGATTTCAATTCGCAATAGGGAATATCCAAACCATATCTAGTGATTTATTAAAAGGCCCATCGGTTGGTACATTAGCAGGGTTAGCAGGAACAGTAGCAGCTGTATCTGTAATTATAATGAACTCGTTAATTCCAAAAATCGCCGAAGTATCGTATACACCAGCTTTTGTTGTAATAGCAATCCTAGCACCATTGGCAGTATTATCCATCTTTGTTTTGATTAAAAAGATAGAACCAGTAGAAAGTAAATAAAAAAAGTAAAATATTAAAGAATAAAATAAAAAAAACATGAATAAAGCAAAAGGAAAAGTAGCTATAGTTACCGGAGCAACAGGAGGAATCGGTTTTGAAGTAGCTAAAAGATTAGGTCAAGATGGATATACTGTAGTTTTAAACGGTATAGATGATAAGGCAGGTGCTGAAAAACTAAAAGCACTTACAGACGAAGGAATTACTGCTGAATATTACGGTTTTGATGTTACTAAAGAAGATGAAGTAACCGCTAACATCACTAAAATTGGTGAAAAATATGGTAGAATTGATGTACTTGTAAATAATGCAGGTGGTCTAGGTGGAAGATCTAGATTCGAAGAAATGACAACAGATTTTTACAGATTTGTAATGGCTTTAAACTTGGATTCGGTATTTTTTGCTTCCAGAGCAGCTATACCATTTCTAAAAAAAGGAGAACATCCTTCTATAATTAATTATACCTCTAATGCTGGATGGACTGCAGGTGGACCAGGAGCTGGTATCTACGGTACCTCTAAAGCTGGAGTGCACGCAATCACTAGAGCATTAGCAAAAGATTTAGCAGAATATGGTATTAGAGTGAATGCAGTATCACCAGGTACTATTGACACACCATTTCACGCACAAATTAAAGCAACTAAACCAGAAGTTTTTGCTTCTTGGGCAAACAATATTATGTTAGGTAGATTAGGACAACCAGAAGATGTAGCTGGCGTTGTTTCTTTCTTAGCTAGTAAAGATGCTTCTTTCATAACTGCGGAAACTATCCAAATTGGTGGTGGACAAGCATTAGGAATCTAGAATTAAAATTTAAAAAGCCAAATAGCATTATTATGAAATAAAACTATTTGGCTTTCCTTTAAAAGTAAAACAACTAAATTCAAGAAATGAGTAAAATCGTCACATTTGGTGAAATTATGTTAAGACTCTCTACAGAGCGTCATTTAAGATTTTCGCAAGCAAAAAAGTTTGCTGCATCTTATGGTGGTGGCGAATTTAATGTAGCAGTATCCTTAGCAAATTATGGTATTCCTGCCGAATTTGTTACTAGATTACCAAAAAATGAAATAGGAGCTTGTGCCTTAAAAGAAATGCGCAAATTCAATGTAGAGTCTAAAAATGTTATTTACGGTGGAGACAGACTTGGTATCTATTACTTAGAAACTGGTGCTGGAACTCGTGGTAGTAATGTAGTTTATGATAGAGCAAATAGTTCTATGGCAACCATTGAAAAAGGGTCCATAGATTGGGAATCTGTTTTAAAAGATGCTACCTGGTTT
>JAGPUY010000130.1 GCA_018067265.1 Oceanihabitans sp.
TACGAAGTTCTATTTGGCTATAATCGGCAGCTAATAAAATGTACTCGTCATTTCTCGGAATAAAAGCTTTACGCACTTGACGTCCACGTTCGGTACGAATCGGGATATTTTGTAAATTCGGATTGTTACTACTTAAACGTCCAGTTGCAGCAACGGTTTGCATATAATCAGTGTGTACGCGACCTGTGCTTTCTTCCACCTGAAGTGGTAAAGCATCCACATACGTACTTTTAAGTTTTGATAATCCGCGATACTCTAAAATATCTCTAATAATTTCATGCTCTTTTGCTAAAGCAGATAAAATATCTTCTCCTGTTTTATATTGTCCTGTTTTGGTCTTTTTTGGTTTGTCTACCAATTTTAGTTTCTCAAAAAGGATGATTCCTAATTGTTTTGGTGACGCGATATTGAACTCTTCACCGGCAACCTCGTAAATTTTGGCTACTAAAGTTTCAATGTCTTTGTTTAAGTCCTCGGCTAACCCATTTAAAAAAGGAACATCTAATTTAATTCCTTCCAATTCCATGGCTGCTAATACGCGTAATAAAGGTACTTCAATATCTGAAAATAACTTTTTAGTATTCGCTTCGCCTAATTCTTTTTCAAAATGCTCTTTTAATTGTAAGGTGATATCTGCATCTTCTACGGCATATTCTGTTTGTTTGTCCAACGGAACATCACGCATAGAAAGTTGATTCTTTCCTTTTTTACCAATGAGTTCTGTTATAGAAACTGGTGTATAGTTTAAATACGTTTCTGCCAATATATCCATATTATGACGCATGTCTGGATTGATTAAATAATGCGCAATCATGGTGTCAAATAACGGACCTTTTACTTGTACGTTGTATTTGGCTAATACTTTGATATCGTATTTTAAATTCTGACCAATCTTCTGAATGTTTTCTGCTTCAAAAAAGCATCGTAATGCTTCGATAATAGCCTGTGCTTCTTCTTTATCTTCTGGGAATGGTAAATAGAATCCTTTGCCAATTTCCCATGAAAAAGCAATTCCAACTAACTCGGCAGTCAACGGATTTAAGCCTGTAGTTTCGGTGTCAAAACACACCGAAGTTTGGTTCATTAAGTTTTTAATGAATAGCGTGGTTGCCATTCCTGGCGCTACACTTTGGTAGAAATGCGAATAGGTTGCTATCGTTTTTCTTGCTAAAGGATCTTCGGTTGTCGCTTGCTTGCCTGCCGAAGAGGAAGGCGCGGAATTTGGTTCTCCTCCAAACAAATTGAATTGCCCTGCTCCAGCACTTTCTGCTTCCTTTGGTGTTACTTTTGGTACTGCTTTAACGGAAGGTGTATCGGTGGTTTTAGCAGTTGCTTCTGCTCCAGAACTGAATGTTTTTGTGAAATTATCGATTAGTCTTCTAAATTCTAATTCCTGAAATATCTCCACCACTTTAGGGATATCTGGTGCATCTAATTCGTAATCTTTAGCATTAAAAGTCACCGGAACATCTAGCATAATCGTTGCTAGTTTTTTAGAAAGCAAACCAATTTCTTGATTGGCTTCAATCTTTTCTTTCATTTTACCTTTTAGCTCGTGTGTATTTGCAAAAAGATTTTCCATGGTTCCGTAAGCCGCTAAGAATTTCTTGGCTGTTTTTTCTCCAACACCAGGAAGCCCAGGAATATTATCACTGGCATCTCCCATCATTCCTAAAAAATCAATCACTTGTAACGGATCGGTAACTTCAAATTTCTTTTGTACTTCTGGAATTCCCCAAGTTTCATAACCACCACCAAACATAGGTCTGTACATGAATATGTTTTCGCTAACTAATTGCGCAAAATCCTTATCCGGAGTTACCATAAAGGTTTGGTAGCCTTCTTTTTCCGCTTGTTTTGCTAGAGTTCCAATAATATCATCTGCTTCAAAACCTGCTTTTACAACAATAGGAATATGCATGGCTTTTAAAATCTCCATGATATATGGGATTGCTGTTTTAATACCTTCCGGAGTTTCGTCTCTGTTGGCTTTATACGCTTCAAACATTTCTACACGATCTGCACTTCCGCCTTTATCAAAACAAACGGCTAAATGATCGGGTCTTTCGCGTTTGATAACGTCTAAAAGGGAATTCATAAAACCCATAATTGCAGAGGTATCTTCTCCTTTAGAATTGATTCTTGGATTTTTTATGAAAGCATAGTAGCCACGAAAAATTAATGCAAAAGCATCTACTAGAAATACACGTTTATTAGTATCAGACATTGTAATTGTTTTTAAAATGAAAGTGATGTCACTCGGTGCGCAGTCGAAGAGTCTTTAATTCTAAAAGCGAAAAAAAATCTAATTGATATTGCAACCTGCAAATTACAATTTCTTTAAAAACTAAAGAACCTGATTATTAATAAAGTTATTAAAAAATTGCTACGTATTTTTGCTGAAAATATTTATCGATGAATACATTTTCAATAGCCATTCATGGTGGAGCAGGAACTTTAGTAAAAGGAATGATGACTCCAGCCTTAGAAGCGAAGTATAAAGCTGCTTTGCAATTAGCATTAGATGCAGGTTATAAAGTACTAGAGAATAATGGAACGGCAACCGAAGCTGTGGAGAAAGCAGTAGTTGTTTTGGAAGATTCTCCTTTATTCAATGCAGGAAAAGGAAGCGTTTTTACCGCTACCGAATCGCATGAAATGGACGCATCTATCATGGATGGAAAAACTTTAAATGCAGGAGCGGTTAGTTTAATTACCGGAATTAAAAATCCAGTTAGTTTGGCTCGTGATGTGATGGAAAAAAGCGAACATGTTTTTCTTGCTGGTGCAGGTGCTATGCAGTTTGCAAAAGAGTTAGATTACAAATTACAAGATGCATCGTATTTTTACGATGAGTTACGACATAATCAGTGGTTAGAAATTAAAGATACCGATAGTTTTCAATTAGACCACGCCAAAAAGAAGGATTCTAAATTTGGAACCGTTGGTGCAGTTGCTTGTGATAAGGATGGCAATATTGCTGCTGCAACTTCTACAGGAG
>JAGPUY010000137.1 GCA_018067265.1 Oceanihabitans sp.
TACTTCTGCGCATCCAAATGCCGGATTGCCAAATGCTTTTGGGGAGTATGAAGAATCGCCAAAACAGATGCAAGCATATATTGAAGAATATTTACAAGACGATTTAATCAATATTATTGGCGGCTGTTGTGGTACAAGTCCCGCGCATATTAAAGCAATTGCTGAGGTTGCGGCAAAATACAAACCAAGACGAATAGTTGCTAGTTGCTAGTTTTTGGTTAATGGTTTAAAAAGAAAAGAAAATGGATTATAAAGAATTAGATGTTTGGAAACACGCAAGAGGATTAGTCAAATTAGTTTATTTGCTGACGCAATCTTTTCCTAAGGAAGAATTATATGGACTTTCAAACCAAATTAGAAGAAGCTCTGTTTCAGTTCCTTCAAATATTGCGGAAGGAATTGGTAGAAAATCGAATAAAGAAACTATTCAGTTTCTATTTATTGCAAAAGGTTCTTTAAATGAAGTAGAAACACAGTTATATCTTTCTTTTGATTTAGAATATATATCAGAAATAGAATTGAAAGAAATTCTTGAAAAATTAATTTCATGCAGAAAATTACTTAACGGATTTATTAATTATTACAAGAAATTATAATGGATAGCAATAAATCAAAACTAAGAACTAGTAACCAAAAACTAGAAACTAAACCTAAATATCTGACTTTATCTGGATTAGAACCTTTAGTGGTTACACCAGAAAGTAATTTCATAAATGTAGGAGAACGAACCAATGTCACTGGATCCAGAAAATTCTTGCGTTTAATTAAAGAAGAAAAGTACGAAGAAGCATTAAGTGTTGCTAGAGATCAAGTAGAAGGTGGCGCACAAATTATTGATGTAAATATGGATGAAGGTATGCTGGACGGAAAGTATGCCATGGTGAAGTTTCTAAACCTAATCGCATCCGAACCAGATATTTCACGTGTACCATTAATGATTGACAGTTCTAAATGGGAAATCATTGAAGCTGGTTTGCAAGTCGCACAAGGAAAATGTGTGGTAAATTCTATCAGTTTAAAAGAAGGCGAAGCAGAATTTATCCGACAAGCAAAACTGGTAAAACGTTATGGTGCTGCGGTAATTGTTATGGCGTTTGATGAAAACGGACAAGCAGATACGTACGAACGCAGAATTGAAATTTGTAAACGTTCGTATGATGTGTTGGTGGATGTTGTAAAATTTGCACCTCAAGATATTATTTTCGATCCTAATATATTTCCTGTCGCAACAGGAATGGACGAACATCGTTTAAATGCTTTAGATTTCTTTAGAGCTACCAAATGGATTCGTGAAAACTTACCATACGCCAATGTTTCTGGAGGTGTGAGTAACGTGTCGTTTTCTTTTCGAGGAAATAATACCGTTCGTGAAGCTATTAACGCTGCGTTTTTATATCATGCCATCCAAAACGGAATGAATATGGGAATTGTAAACCCAACGATGTTAGAGGTTTATGATGAGATTGATAAAGGTTTATTAAAGCATGTAGAAGATGTTTTATTTGATAGAAGCGATGATGCTACTGAACGTTTATTAGACTTTGCAGAAACCGTAAAAGGAAATGTAAAAGAAGATGTTACCAAAGTTTTAGAATGGCGAAGCAATCCGTTGCAAGAAAGAATAACACATGCGCTTGTAAAAGGAATTGATGCTTTTATAATTGAAGATGTAGAGGAAGCAAGACAAGAAGTTGCCAGACCAATTGAAGTTATTGAAGGACATTTAATGATTGGAATGAGTGTGGTTGGTGATCTCTTTGGAAGCGGAAAAATGTTCTTACCACAAGTAGTGAAATCTGCTCGTGTAATGAAAAAAGCGGTAGCGTATTTGCAGCCTTTTATTGAAGCGGAAAAAGATGGTAAACAAGAATTCGCTGGTAAAATATTAATGGCAACCGTAAAAGGAGATGTGCATGATATTGGTAAAAATATTGTGAGTGTGGTTCTAGGTTGTAATAATTACGAAATCATTGATTTGGGCGTTATGGTGCCGCCAGAAAAAATTGT
Organism: Oceanihabitans sp.; assembly: GCA_018067265.1. Taxonomy (GTDB): domain Bacteria; phylum Bacteroidota; class Bacteroidia; order Flavobacteriales; family Flavobacteriaceae; genus Oceanihabitans. The sequence goes on from JAGPUY010000137.1 coordinate 2,008, forward strand.
GGAAACTGCGATTAAAGAAAATGTAGATATTATTGGTTTAAGCGGATTGATAACACCTTCGCTAGATGAAATGGTGTATGTTTCTAAATCCTTAGAAAAAAAGAATATTACCATCCCAATCATTATTGGTGGTGCAACAACATCTCGTGCGCATACCTCGGTTAAAATTGCTCCGAATTACAGCAATACTGTGGTGCATATTAATGATGCGTCTAGAGCAGTAACGGTTGTTGGTGAGTTATTAAACCGAAACAATAAAATTTATAAAGAACAAATAAGGGAAGAATACGATAAGTTTAGAGAACAGTTTTTAAGCAGAACTAGAAAGAAAGAATATCTAACGATTGAAGATGCACGAAAAAACAAGTTTGCTATCGATTGGAAGACGTCTCAAATTACAAAACCAAAACAATTAGGAATTCAAGATTTTCAGGATTTTGATATTACTAAATTAGAAGCCTTTATTGACTGGTCTCCATTTTTTAGAAGTTGGGATTTACATGGTAAATATCCAGATATTCTAACCGATGAAGTGGTTGGAGAACAAGCAACCGAATTATTTAAAGACGCACAAGAATTATTGCAACGTGTGTTTCAAGAAAAGCTTTTAAAAGCGAAGGCTGTTTTCGGGTTGTTTCCTGCAAATACAGTGAATGATGATGACATAGAGGTGACTGTTGGGGGTTGTCATGCAGAGCTTGTCGAAGCATCTCAAAAAGATACTTTAAACTTCTTAACGCTACGTCAGCAATCTAAAAAAGCAGCGGGGAAACCAAACCTTTCTATTTCCGATTTTATTGCTCCTAAAGAAAGTGGCATTCAAGATTATATGGGCGCTTTTTGTGTGTCCACAGGATTTGGAACCGCCGAATTAGCTAAACAATTTGAAGATGCGCATGATGATTATAACTCCATTATGATAAAAGCATTAGCCGATCGATTAGCAGAAGCTTATGCCGAATATTTGCACAAAGAAGTAAGAACCAAATATTGGAGTTATGCCGCAGACGAAAAACTAAGCAACCAAGATTTAATAAAAGAAAGCTATAAAGGTATTCGTCCGGCACCTGGCTATCCTGCTTGTCCAGATCATTTAGAAAAAAGAACGATATGGGAATTGTTAGATGTAGACAATAGAATAGGCGT
>JAGPUY010000144.1 GCA_018067265.1 Oceanihabitans sp.
GTGTTTTCCTCTTTATTACATAGAATAATATCTGGCTGTAGCGCTTTTATCTTTTCTATATTTATTTGCTTTGTACCACCAACAATTGTTTTTGTTTTTAGTAAATGCTTTGGATGTACACAGAATTTAGTAATACCAACAATAGAAGATTCTAAACCTAAATCATAAAGCAATTCGGTTTGTGAAGGCACTAAGGAAACAATCCGTTTAGGAACGGATTCTAAATTTAATTGTCTTCCTAGTTGGTCTTTTAGTTTCATTTAAAAAGATTATTTCGTTACTCGCAATGACAGTATTACTTCCATTTGCGCTTGCAGTTCTTTTGCGCTGTTTGCTGCTGCATCTGCAAAATCTTGTTCTTTGGAAGCGTAAATAATTCCTCTAGAAGAGTTTATTAATAAACCTATAGTATCACTCATTCCGTATTTACAGACATCTTGTAAGTTTCCACCTTGCGCTCCAACACCTGGAACTAGTAAAAAACTGTTGGGAATAATTTTCCTGATTTCTGCAAAGTATTCGGCTTTAGTAGCACCAACCACATACATTAGGTTTTCTGAATTTTTCCATTTTTTAGAAGTCTCTAAAACTTGTTTGTATAATTCCTTTCCTTCTACTTGTTTGGTTTGAAAATCGAAAGCACCTTCGTTGGAAGTCAGCGCCAACATAATAGTATGCTTGTTTTCAAAAGCTAAAAAAGGCTCTACCGAATCTTTTCCCATATACGGTGCAACAGTGACACTATCGAACGCTAAATCTTCAAAAAAGGCTTTGGCATACATGGTACTTGTATTACCAATATCCCCACGCTTTGCATCGGCAATAGTAAAAATCTCTGGATGCTTTTCGTTTAAATAGTTAATGGTCTTTTCTAAAGCTTTCCAACCTTTTAATCCGTAAGCTTCATAAAAAGCAGTATTCGGTTTATAAGCAACACATAAATGGTGTGTGGCATCTATAATGGCTTTATTAAAAGCAAATATTGGATCTTCCTCTTTTAAAAGATGTTGCGGAATTTTATTTAAATCGACATCTAATCCAATACATAGAAAGGATTTCTTTTTTTGGATCTGATTTACAAGTTCTTTTGTGTTCATCGATAATATTTTGTCATTCTGCGCTACGACGCAGAATCTATTTTTATTATTAGTGGATTCCGCATCCAGTGCGGAATGACAAATCATTACTATTTGTCACTAAAAAAAGCCTCAAAAAGAGGCTTATTATTAAAGGTGTTCGTCACTAGCTTTTAACTTCTCGGTGTTATCTGCTAATTGTAATTCGTCTATAATTTTTTGAATATCCCCATTTACAATATTTTGCAAATCGTAAAGTGTTAATCCGATTCTATGATCGGTAACTCTTCCTTGCGAATAGTTGTAGGTTCTAATCTTAGCACTTCTATCTCCAGAAGTTACCATCGTACCACGTAAAGCAGCATCTTCTTCATTTTTCTTAGCCAACTCCATATCATACAAACGAGAGCGCAATACTTTAAATGCTTTCTCTTTGTTTTTATGTTGTGATTTCTGATCTTGACATTGTGCTACCAATCCTGTTGGAACGTGTGTTAAACGCACTGCAGAATAGGTTGTATTTACCGATTGTCCTCCTGGTCCTGAAGAACAGAAAAAATCGATACGTACATCTTTTGGGTTTATCTCTACATCAAACTCTTCGGCTTCTGGAAATACCATAACGGTTGCTGCACTTGTATGCACACGACCTTGCGTTTCGGTTTGTGGCACACGTTGTACACGATGTACACCAGCTTCAAATTTTAAAGTTCCGTACACATCATTACCAGTAACTTCAAATTGAATTTCTTTAAATCCGCCATTGGTACCTTCACTATAATCTACAGTATCTACTTTCCAACCTCTACCTTCGCAGTACTTGGTGTACATTCTAAATAAATCTCCGGCAAAAATACTAGCTTCATCTCCACCAGTTCCTGCGCGTAATTCTACCACCGCATTTTTAGAATCTTGCGGATCTTTAGGTATTAATAGTACTCGAATTTCATCGTCTAACTTAGGAATTCCTTCTTTAGCTTCGTCATATTGCATTTTGGCCATTTCTACCATTTCGGCATCACTACCATCTGCAATAATCGCTTCGGCTTCTGCAAGATTATCTGTAAACTCTATATATTGCTCACGTTTATCCATTAAAAGTCGTAAGTCTTTGTATTCTTTATTTAACTCTACATAACGCTTTTGATCTGTGATAATATCTGGTTGAATGATTAAATCACTAACCTCATCAAAACGTTGTTTTACTATTTGTAATTTATCTAACATCTATCTTCTAAAAAATTGTATGCCAAAAATACGATAATTTATGGATTTTATATACTGTATAGACTAGCAATATTGTTATGAAAATAATTCGTGCTCTTTTGCGTTTTAATAGTACTCATGAAACTGCTAAAAGGAATACTTGCTTATTACAAACCACTATTTCTGTGGTCTTTTTCTATAAACCTTCTTGTTTTAATAGTCAGTCAAAGCTTTGCACTCACTATTTTAACCAAGCTATTTGTAGTGATTTTATTTTGGTTATTACTAAAAGACACCAGTGTTAGAAGAAGAATTGGCTTTTATAAAATGGTTGGTGTTTCGAACCTAAAACTACTCTGTTTCTTGTTTTTAATAGACTGTTCTGTATCGCTTGTTTTTATATTCTTGATAAAAGGTTTTGCTTGATATATTGTTAAACCTTTCTAAATAAATTTAGTAATACAAGAAAAAACGCTTTTATTAGGAGGCATGAAATCGCTAAAACTTATTTTTATTTTTTACAAACCGTTCCTTCTTTGGTCGTTTATAATTAATATTTTGGCTGGAAGTAATATTGCTGTTCTTGTATTCCTAAAACTACTTCTCACCGTGTTTTTATGGTATTATATTCGAGAAACAAAAGTAAAAAACAATTTGGTGTTTTACAAAAACGCAGGTATTTCTACTTTTAAATTATATGCTTGTTTGTTTCTTATGGATGCTATATTATCGATTAGCTTTCTTCTAATAGCAAAAACAATACTATGATTTTAGAGATAGATAATGTCGAACTTTCCTTTTCCAACAAACGATTATTAAATGGAATTTATCTGAAAGCAGAAACAGGAAAGATAACTGCTATTCTTGGAAGTAATGGTTGTGGAAAAAGCTGCTTACTACAAATACTATTTGGAGCACTACAACCCAAATACAAACTAGTACGAATAGACAACAAACCAATTACGAAGCCTTTGTACTTAACTAAAAACGTTAGTTTATTGCCACAATACCATTTTATCCCGAAAGGTTTAAAACTGAAAACCATTTTTAAAACCTTAGAGGTATCCTGGGAATCTTTCACTACTATTTTTGAAGGTTTTTCAAAATACAAAAACAGCAAGATTCATTTGTTATCTGGTGGAGAACGCCGTTTAGTAGAAACCTATTTAATAGTAAAAGGGAAAAGTGAAATTATTTTATTGGATGAACCTTTTTCGCATATCGCACCACTTTATATGGAGAAACTAAAAAGGCTGATTACCGAAGAAAAACAGCATAAAATTATTATCATCACCGATCATATGTACAAGGACGTTATTGAAACAGCAGATTCCATCTACTTACTTAGAAATGGGTACACGAAACAAATTAAGAATTTAAAAGACTTAGCGTTTTACAACTACTTAAGTGCGAATAGCATACACTAAAAATCGACAACGACACCAATACCAAGAATTTGCTTCCATTGTACTTTGGCTCCTTCTTCTACGTATGCTTCTTCTTCTGTTTCTTCACTAATAGCCATCAGATTTTTCACATCATTATCATACTTTAAA
>JAGPUY010000145.1 GCA_018067265.1 Oceanihabitans sp.
TAAATGTTCTGCTCTTAGTTTCATGTTGTTTTTATTTGTCACATACTATTTGCTAGTAATCATCGCTTTTGGTGATGCGCTTTGTAGCATGCTCGTTTCATAAATACATTACTTGTTGTTAAAAATAGTGAAAACCAAAATATTATGGTGTGTACACTAGTACTTTAAGTAAAGTTTAACCTTGTGCTTCTTCTAAAATATCCCAATATTCGTAGGCTCTTCGCAAATGCGGAATGACAATAGTACCACCAACTAAATTTGCAATACTTAAAGATTCTACCACTTGTTCTTTGGTAAGTCCTTCTTTATGGCAAGCTTCTAAATGGTATTTTACACAATCGTCACAACGTAAAACCATAGATGCTACAAGACCTAAAAGCTCTTTTGTTTTTTTATCTAGCGTTCCTTCCGCGAAAGCGTTAGTGTCTAAATTAAAAATTCGTTTGATTACTTTATTATTATCTGCTAGAATTTTATCATTCATCTTAGAACGATATTCATTAAATTCGGTAACTATATTAGACATGCTTTTTTATTTTATTTTCAGGATTTTTTTTAGATTCTCTTTTTACCACAAATTTTGAAATATAAATACTTACTTGATACAGTATTAATATTGGAATAGCAACAATAATCTGACTTGCAATATCTGGAGGTGTTATAATTGCGGAAAGAATTAGTACGATTACTAAAGCGTATTTTCTGTATTTTTTTAGGAATTCTGGCGTTACCAATCCTACTTTAGTTAAAAAGTAGATAATAATAGGAAGCTCAAAAATTAATCCGGAAGCGATAACTGTCGCTCTTACCAAACCAATATAACTTGCTAAATCGAAATCGTTATGTACTTCTTGACTTACCGAGTAAGTACCTAAAAAGTTTATCGATAAAGGCGTTACTATATAATACCCAAAAAGAACACCAAGAAAAAATAAAAAAGAGGATACAATAATAAAACCTTTAGAATGTTTCTGTTCGTTTACATGCATTCCCGGACTTATAAAAGCCCAAAGTTGGTATAGTATATATGGAAAGGAAACAATAAAACCAGCATAAACCGAAGTCCATAAATGCGCAGAAAACTGCCCTGCTAAAGTTCTACTTTGTATCTCAAACGGAAAACTTTCTCCACAAAAGGAGGAGTTTTCTATGCCTATTAATTGGCTGGCGCTACATAACCATCTGTAGGTTGGAAAAGACATTTCTTTTGGTCCTAGAATGATAACATCAAAAATAAAACCTTTAAATAAAAAAGCCACAATACCACAAAGTACTACTGCAATACTAATACGAACTAAATGCCATCTTAAATCTTCAAGATGATCTAAAAAAGACATCTCGTTTACATTTTTTTTTGCCATTATATAATACCTTCTCTTATTAAATCATGTACATGAACAACACCTGCGAATTTTCCGTTGTCTTCTACTAGAATTTGTGAGATTCCGTAGGTTTCCATAACATCCATCGCTTCTACAGCCATAGCGTTAACATCTATTCGTTTCGGATTTTCACTCATAATGTCTTTCGCCGTAAGTTTAGAAAAATCGTCTACTTTGGTTAACATTCTACGTAAATCTCCATCGGTTATAATTCCTATAATTTTGTCATCTTCTACCACTGCAGTCACACCAAGCATTTTTTCGGTGATTTCCACAATTACTTGTTTAATACCTGTGTTTAGGGAAACTTTTGGCTTTTGATTTATCGAAGATATATCGTGTACACGCAAATATAATTTTTTACCTAAAGCGCCTCCCGGATGGTATTTAGCAAAGTCTTTACTAGAAAAACCACGTAATTCTAATAAACAAACCGCTAAAGCATCCCCAAGAACTAGTTGGGCAGTAGTACTGGTTGTAGGAGCAAGATTATTAGGACAAGCTTCTTTTTCAACATAAGCGTTTAAAACAAAATCTACTTGTTGTCCTAAAAAAGAATCTTTATTGCCAGTAATAGCAATCATTTTATTCCCTGCATTCTTTATTAAAGGGACAAGTACTTTAATTTCTGGCGTGTTTCCACTCTTAGAAATACAAATAACTACGTCGTCTTGAAGAATTAATCCTAAGTCCCCATGAATAGCATCTGCAGCATGCATAAAAATAGAAGGTGTACCTGTAGAGTTTAATGTTGCAACAATTTTTGTAGCAATTATAGCACTTTTACCAATTCCTGTAATAATAATTCTACCTTTGGCATTGTACATAAGGTTCACCGCATCTGCAAAATCATCATTTACTAAACTAGATAGATTTAAAATTGCTTTACTCTCTAATTCAATAGTTTGCTTGGCTGTAGATATAATAGAATTTGTGTTGCTCAAAATTTATGAGTTTTTTAGGTTGTTGCTAATAAAGAATTTTTTATCTTTAATGTTGGTCAATTTCTTATAATTTGTATCCAATAAAAATGTGATGCAAAGTTAACGAAAAATAAATGAGGTTGATTATATACACTACTAATTAATAGCAAAAAGAATTTAGTGTATTTTTATTATAATTTTAATATTAAAAACAATACATGTCTATTATTGAAAAGGACTTACACGTCTCCCTAAAAAAATATTTCGGATTTAATAAGTTTAAAGGATTACAAGAAGATGTTATACAAAGTCTTTTATCTGGTAAAAACACATTTGTTATTATGCCTACTGGAGGTGGTAAATCTTTATGTTACCAATTACCAGCTTTAATGCATGAAGGGACAGCAATTGTTGTTTCTCCTTTAATTGCATTGATGAAGAATCAAGTAGATGCTATACGAAGTGTATCCGAACATGATGGCGTTGCGCATGTTTTAAATTCTTCATTAAATAAAACGGAAGTAAAACAGGTAAAACAAGATATTACAGATGGTGTTACTAAATTACTATATGTAGCCCCAGAATCTTTAACAAAAGAAGACAATGTAGAGTTTCTTCGTTCGGTTAAGATTTCTTTTATGGCTGTAGATGAAGCGCATTGTATTAGTGAATGGGGACATGATTTTAGACCAGAATACAGAAATTTAAAAAGTATTATTCAACGTATTGGAGATAATATACCAATAATAGGTCTTACCGCTACGGCAACGCCAAAAGTACAAGAAGATATATTGAAAAATTTGGGTATGCCAGATGCTACCACTTTTAAAGCATCCTTTAATAGACCCAATTTATATTACGAAATACGCCCAAAAACCAAAACCGTTGATGCCGATATTATTCGTTTTATTAAACAAAACGATGGTAAATCGGGTATTGTATATTGTTTAAGTAGAAAGCGTGTAGAAGAACTGGCGCAAGCTTTACAGGTAAATGGTATTAAAGCGGTGCCATATCATGCCGGTTTAGATGCCAAGACAAGATCGAGACATCAAGACATGTTCTTAATGGAAGATATTGATGTTGTTGTGGCCACCATTGCTTTTGGAATGGGAATTGACAAGCCAGATGTTCGGTTTGTAATACATCACGATATCCCAAAAAGTATAGAAAGTTATTACCAAGAAACAGGAAGAGCAGGACGTGATGGAGGTGAAGGACATTGTTTAGCATACTATGCGTACAAAGACATAGAAAAGTTAGAGAAGTTTATGTCCGGAAAACCGGTTGCGGAACAAGAAATTGGACATGCTTTACTGCAAGAAGTTGTCGCTTTCGCGGAAACTTCTATTTCTAGAAGAAAATTTATTCTTCATTATTTTGGTGAAGAATTTGATAATGAAACTGGAGAAGGAGGCGATTTAGATGATAATGTTCGTCATCCTAAAAAACAACAAGAAGCAAAAGAGCAAGTAAAACTAGCTTTAGAAATTGTTGCTAGTACCAATGAAAAATACAAGTCTAAAGACTTAGTAAATGTTATAACAGGTAATGAAAACGCCTTAATAAATTCGCATAAAACAAACGAACAACCCTTTTTTGGTAAAGGGAAGAGTCATGATAAATCCTATTGGATGGCTTTAATACGACAAGCACTTGTGGCAGGTTTATTAAAGAAAGATATAGAAACTTATGGTGTTATTATGTTAAAAGAAGCTGGTAGAGATTTTATAGAAAATCCGAAATCTTTTATGATGACAGAGGATCACGTTTTTAACCAAACAACAGATGATTCTATCATTACTGCCGCCAAAGGTAGTGGTGGTGTTGCAGATGCCACATTAATGGCAATGCTAAAAGACTTAAGAAAGAAAAATGCGAAGAAACTAGGTGTACCACCATTTGTAATTTTTCAAGATCCTTCTTTAGAAGATATGTCTTTAAAATATCCGGTTACTTTAGAAGAGCTTTCTAATGTACATGGTGTTGGGGATGGCAAATCGAAAAAATACGGAAAAGATTTTATTACGCTTATTTCTAATTATGTAGAAGAAAATGATATTATCCGACCAGATGATATGATCGTGAAGTCTACAGGAATGAACTCTGCATTAAAGCTTTATATTATTCAAAACGTAGATAGAAAATTGCCATTAGATGATATTGCTTCGGCAAAAGGAATGGAAATGGCTGCTTTTATAAAGGAAATGGAAGCTATTGTATTTTCAGGTACCAAGCTAAATATCGATTATTGGATTAATGATCTTTTAGATGAAGACCAGCAAGAAGAAATTCATGATTATTTTATGGAGTCTCAAACCGATAAAATAGATGCTGCCATTGATGAATTTGATGGCGATTATGATGATGAAGAATTACGTCTTTACAGAATAAAATTTATTAGTGAAGTCGCAAATTAGTAGATAGCGTGTTAAAAAATAGTTTGGAGTAATCATGTCACCGTGTCTTTTCTTTAGAAGAGAGTCAGAAAAAGACGTTACTCTTCATTATATACCGTAAAAACAACTTCCTTTTTCTTAATCGTAAGTCGGAGTTGTTTCATTGTAGATTTCTTTAATTTTTCAACAGCAGTTTTTTCAATCTCAAAATCAATCTTTGTAACATAAGCATCCAATGGGCTAGCTGGTTCCGATTCCAGTTCAGACATATCCGAATTTAGTTCTAATGTATAATCGTTACCTTCAATTATAATTTTTGCACCTTCCTTTGTTTTGCTTTTTAAGCGGCCAATGATAAACGTTTGTAAGTAATAATAACCACCAAGTTCGTTATACCCAACGTAAATTAAATTGTTATTAGAAATCCCTAAAGGTACATCGTTACTAGATTGCATTATAGTATCAATATATTTATCGTCCTCTAAATTGTCTTCCTTTTGTTTACTTCCAAACAGCTTCGAAAAAACACCCATATTTTAATTTGATTTGATTTCAAAGCTAAGAAAATTTTAAGTGAATATATAAAAGTGTAATAGCTTTTATGTCTAAGCTTTCGAGTTTTGCTCTGTAGTTTGATGGTTTGCAGACTATATTTTCCGTGAAAACGGGTCTCCAAAAGAAGTATACATTCTATGTATAAGACTGCATCATTATTCGGTGAAAATCGAAATGTATTTCAATAATCGTATGGTTTCGATGTCATTAGACACATATTATAGATGTCGTTCTTCAAAAATTGTTATTCGTTATTCGTAAATCTCAAATCATTCCCTATCTTTGCACTTTATTAAAAAACAACAAGATGCAAGACGGATTATACGCAAAATTTAATACAACAAAAGGCGAAATATTAGTAGCTTTAGAATACCAGAAAACTCCAGGAACAGTAGGAAACTTTGTTGCTTTAGCAGAAGGGAACTTAGAAAACAATGCAAAAGCACAAGGAACTCCTTATTATGATGGTTTACAATTTCATAGAGTAATTCCAGATTTTATGATCCAAGGAGGTTGTCCTCAAGGAACAGGAACTGGAAATCCAGGTTATAAATTTGCAGATGAATTTCATGACGATTTAAAACATGATACTCCAGGAATCTTATCTATGGCAAATGCAGGACCAGGAACCAATGGTAGTCAGTTTTTTATCACGCACATTGCAACACCTTGGTTAGATGGTAATCATACCGTTTTTGGTAAAGTGGTAACCGGACAAGATATTGTAGATGCCATTGCACAAGGAGATGCCATTGAAAGTTTAGAAATTGTAAGAGTAGGAGCAGAAGCTGAAGGATTTAATGCAATAGAAGCATTTAGAACTTTTGAAGGTTCTCGCGATAAAATTTTAGCGGAAGCTAAAGCAAAACAAGATGCAGCATTAGACAAAATTTCTGCAGGATTTAGTAAAACCGAAAGTGGTTTACGTTACCAAATCTTACAAGAAGGAAATGGCGCAAAAGCAGAAAAAGGGAAAACCGTTTCTGTACACTATAAAGGACAATTAGCAGACGGAACTGTATTTGATTCGTCTTATAAAAGAAAAGAACCAATTGAGTTCCCATTGGGAGTAGGTCAAGTTATTTCTGGTTGGGATGAAGGAGTGCAACTTTTAAAAATTGGAGATAAAGCGCGTTTTGTAATTCCTAGCCATTTAGGTTATGGTAGTGCAGGAGCTGGAGGAGTAATTCCACCAGATGCAACACTTATTTTTGATGTAGAGTTAATGGATGTGAAATAGCATTCACCTAAAATAAATTTAAAAATCGCCTCATTATGAATGAGGCGGTTTTTTTTTGTTAAAATAATGCTCGTCAAAAGGTGTGATTTTTCCTATGATGAGATCGTTTTGTATGCAAATCGTGCTTAGCTTTTTTATTTGGGCTATTAGTCTGAAATGTTTTTTGTAAACTATTTAAATGCATAGCTTTGTGTCATAATTGTATTAACCCCAAATCTATACAATATGAAAAGTATTAAAGAAACCGACCTATATACCGAAGTTTTAAAAGAGTTTAATTATGCATTCGGAAATGTTTTTCTTTTCGAAGGCTATGTGGTTTCCGAAATTAACGAGGGAATTGTTTTTTCTTGGGAAATCCATGCAGAACGCATTACTAAAGATATCGCTTCTTTTTTAGGAACGGATGGCTCCGATATAATTTACATTTCTAATCGCGTGCATTCCTATTCTGTTATGGCAGCAGACTGGAGCAAGTTTTTTAAAAATAGTTATAATCTACAAGATTATTATGTAGTTGGTCAAGAGAAAAGTAGCTTAATAAATACCATGTTTGAAAAGCTTTTTTTTAAATTTTAAATTTAAAATTAGAAAATTCGCGAATATTGAAACTGCTGTTGCGCTTGCAAGAGAATACAAATTTAAAGCAGTAGAAGTTTAATCTTCTTTTAATTGGAATAAAACCGTAACAAAACTTAGAAATTATCGTCTCATTTGTAATGAGGCTTTTTTTTTGCTTCTTACGTAATCCATCTAATCCGATTCCAATGAAGACAAGAACATTACTATTATCTTTAATAAGCAGCATTATAATTTCTAGTTGTTCTAAAAATGTAAATTATACCCCCGAATTTATAGCGCAAACTTCCGGAAGGTATTTATTTAATCAAGATGATGTTATTGAAGTGTTTTATGAAAATAATAAACTGTTTGTAAAATGGCGAGGAGCCGAAAAATTAGAACCTGTTGTTATTGATGAAAACACTTTTTTTATCGTAGATATGTATAAGAAACTTCGATTTGTTCAGCATCCAGAAACAAAAAAACGATACTTATCCATAATTCCAAAAGAGAACGAATCGACAATTACTTATGATTATTTAAAAGTAACAGATTCTTTTAAAACACCGAGTATGCATTTAAAGAGTGGTAATTATGAGAAGGCATTAACCGGTTTTTTGGCAATTAAAAAGCAGGATTCTACCAATGTACTTATTAATGAAAATGAATTTAATACGATTGGTTATGAGTTGTTAAGGAAGGAAGAATACCAAAATGCGATAGCTGTATTTGATATTAATGTGGCATTATATCCCGAAAGCGACAATGCTTATGATAGTTTAGCGGATGCTTATTTACGTAGCGGCGATAGTTTACAAGCATTTCATAATTATAAAAAAGCATTGACCTTTAATAATCGAAATAATAGAGCAAAACGATTTGTTAAAGCATATTCCGAAAATAAAAATTAGATCTTAACATATTAATTATAATAATAAAGCACCTCTTTTAAGGTGCTTTATTTATATTTAAGGATGACAAATAACGCATTAGAAAAACTTCGATTTCCCATCGGACCATTTCATTGTCCGCAGAATATAACACCGCAACATATTCAAGAATGGATTGCTGTATTAGAACATTTTCCTAATCGATTGGAAAAACTAGTAGCTTCTTTAAATGATGAACAATTAGATACTGCATATCGATTGGAAGGTTGGACAA
>JAGPUY010000160.1 GCA_018067265.1 Oceanihabitans sp.
AGTATTTCAAACTTTTCCCGTTAGACCCTACAGTGTATTACGTAACAGAAGCCCCAGTTTATATTAGTCTTGGGTATGTTTTAGCTTTAAATGCGGGTACATTAATTTTGTGTTTACTCATGCTGCTTGTGCCTTCGTATATCATCACAAAAATATCGCCAGTAAAAGCCATTCGTTTCGATTAATTATTTTCTTGGGCGCCTGCCTACCGGCGGGCAGGTTACCACAAGGGTCGGGCTTTCCGCTATATCTTTTTTTAACATCATTGTAAAAAAGGAACCATAGGATAGCATCTTAAATAAACCTTTTAATACGTATTTAGGTACTTATAAAAAAAAAGGATACCACTGCAATCCCTAACGCACTAATTCTAGAGTATGAGTAATGTCCCCTTGAGGGGACTTTAGGGGTGTTATAATACTAAGCAGACTTATTTAAGAATATAAGTAATGTCCCCTTGAGGATTCTTGAAATGAAAATATATTTTCATTGAAGATACCGAGCGTAGCTCATAGGGGTGTTTTTAGAAGTAAAGCATATAAAAAGCCTGAATCATAGATTCGGGCTTTTTTGTGTTTTAAAAGTTTCGGAGTATTAAAAAAAAGCTCCTTTTGTATTTCGAGTCATTACCGCATAGAAAAAACTTATTTTAGTATCATTATTTATATGTTAATTCCGTTTTTAAAGTCATGCTACATTTTGTATCTTAGTAGGATAAAATTAAAACAAAATACTATGGCATTCGATATTGATATGATCAAGAAGGTTTATGCACAAATGGCAGAACGAGTTGATAAAGCACGTGAAGTTGTTGGTAAGCCGTTAACACTTTCAGAAAAAATACTATATAATCACCTTTGGGATGGAAGTCCTACAAAGGCATTCACTAGAGGAAAAGATTATGTAGACTTTGCTCCAGATCGTATTGCTTGTCAAGATGCAACTGCACAAATGGCTTTATTGCAATTTATGCAAGCAGGTAAACCACAAGTAGCAGTACCAACTACAGTACATTGTGATCACTTAATACAAGCAAAAGACGGAGCAACAACAGATTTAAAACATGCAAACACGGTAAGTAGTGAAGTGTTTGATTTTTTAGCTTCCGTTTCTAATAAATATGGTATCGGTTTCTGGAAACCAGGAGCAGGAATTATACACCAAGTAGTACTTGAAAATTATGCATTTCCAGGAGGAATGATGATTGGTACCGATTCACATACCGTAAATGCTGGTGGATTAGGTATGGTTGCTATTGGAGTTGGTGGAGCAGATGCTGTGGATGTGATGGCAGGAATGGCTTGGGAACTTAAATTCCCTAAATTAATAGGGGTTAAATTAACCGGAAAACTTTCTGGTTGGACGGCACCAAAAGATGTAATATTAAAAGTTGCTGGTATCGTTTCTGCAAAAGGAGGAACGGGAGCAATTGTAGAATATTTCGGACCAGGAGCGACTTCTATGTCCTGTACAGGAAAAGGAACTATTTGTAATATGGGAGCAGAAATTGGAGCTACCACATCTACATTTGGTTATGATGATTCTATGGAACGTTATTTACGTGCTACCGATAGAGCAGATGTTGCAGATGCAGCAAATAAAGTAAGAGAACACCTAACAGGAGATGCAGAAGTGTATGCAAATCCAGAACAATACTTTGATCAAGTTATTGAAATTAACTTATCCGAATTAGGGCCATTATTAAATGGACCATTTACGCCAGATTTATCCACACCAGTTGGTAAAAAAATGGGAGAACAAGCAAAAGCTAACGATTGGCCTTTAGCGGTAGAATGGGGTTTAATAGGTTCATGTACCAACTCTTCGTATGAAGATTTATCCAGAGCATCTTCTATTGCACAACAAGCTTTAGATAAAGGGTTGAAAATGAAATCAGAACTTGGTATTAACCCAGGATCTGAACAAGTACGTTATACCGCAGCTCGTGATGGTATTTTAGGAATCTTTGAAAAATTAGATGCTAAAATATTTACGAATGCTTGTGGACCATGCATCGGACAATGGGCTAGATATAGTGATCCTAAAAATGCACCAAAAAATAGTATTGTACACTCTTTTAATAGAAACTTTGCGAAACGTGCAGATGGTAACCCTAACACACACGCTTTTGTCGCTTCACCAGAGATAACTGCTGCTATTGCAATTGCAGGTCGATTAGATTTTAATCCGTTAACAGATTCGTTAATTAATGAAGAAGGTCAAGAAGTAAGGTTCGAAGAGCCAACAGGATGGGAATTACCTCCAAAAGGATTTGCAGTGGAAGATGCTGGTTTTGTAGAACCACTTGTAGATGGTAGTAAAGTAGAAGTTTCTGTTAGTCCAACTTCAGAACGTTTACAATTACTTACACCATTTGAGCCATTAGGAAATACCATTGATGGTGCTAAACTATTAATTAAGGCTTTTGGGAAATGTACCACAGATCATATTTCTATGGCTGGACCATGGTTGCGTTTTAGAGGACATTTAGATAATATTTCTAATAACTGTTTAATTGGAGCTGTAAATGCTTACGGTAAGAAAACAAACTTTGTTAAAAATCAATTAACTGGTGAGTTTGGCGGCGTGCCAGATACCGCAAGAGCTTATAAAGCTGCTGGTATAAAAACGATTGTTGTAGGAGATCATAATTACGGAGAAGGTTCTTCTCGTGAACATGCTGCAATGGAACCAAGACACTTAGGTGTTGCTGCGGTTATTGTAAAATCTTTTGCACGTATTCATGAAACAAACCTTAAAAAACAAGGGATGTTA
>JAGPUY010000419.1 GCA_018067265.1 Oceanihabitans sp.
ATATTTCTGGGGTTCACGGGAAATTACCAGATTCTATGCAAAAGTATTTTGGCGTAGAAGATGCCGATTTCTTTGCTTGCGGATTAAGCTTGGTATTACATCCTAAAAACCCAATGGTTCCAACAGTACACGCCAATTGGCGTTATTTTGAAATGTATGATAAAGAAGGAAACATTGTGGACCAATGGTTTGGTGGCGGACAAGATCTAACGCCTTACTACTTGTTTGATGAAGATGCAAAACACTTTCATCAGACTTGCAAAACGGCTTGCGATCGTCATAATGACGATTTTTATAAAAAGTACAAAGCACGTTGCGACGAATACTTCTATAATGCACACAGAAATGAAGGTCGTGGTATTGGCGGTTTATTCTTTGATTATTGCAAAGCTTCCGAAGAAATGAGCATGCAGAACTGGTATGATTTTGTTACCGAAGTTGGGGATAGTTTCCTAGAAGCCTATGTTCCTATTGCAGAAAAAAGAAAAGATTTAGACTATACCAAAGCACAACGCGACTGGCAAGAGATACGTCGTGGTCGTTATGTAGAATTCAATTTAGTGCATGATAAGGGAACGCTTTTCGGATTAAAAACAAACGGAAGAATTGAAAGTATTTTAATGAGTCTTCCGCCACATGTACAATGGGTTTATGATCACCATCCAGAAGCTGGTAGTGAAGAAGAACGTTTAATTGAAGTATTACAAAATCCTATAGATTGGGTATAAAATGAATTGCTACTGCGGAAATAACAAAACCTATAAATCCTGCTGTGAAGTGTTTCATTTAAATAATGGAAAAACAGAAACGGCACAACAACTCATGCGATCTAGATATAGCGCGTTTGTATTAGCAAATGGCGATTATTTAATGGCAACGCATCATAGCGCTACAAGACCAACCTCTGAAAAAATAGCGATTGTTAAATGGGCAAAATCTGTAGAGTGGATAAAACTAGAAATAGAAGAAACGACCAAAGGTTTAGAAAAGGATAAAGAAGGAACGGTAACCTTTAATGCGTATTTTTATAAAAATGGCAAAGTAGACGTCATTCATGAAAAATCTGCTTTTAAAAAAGAAAATAATACATGGTATTACGTTGGTTATGCCGAGAGTTAGTAAACATATTCCATTAGATTGGGTTTAAGAAAATATACCTACAAGGTCTTAAAGACCTCGCAGGAAAAACACGAACAAAAATTCCTGCAAGGTTTCAAAAACCTTGTAGGTTTAAAAAATAAAATATGTATCCATTAAAAAGAAACCGAAGATTAAGAACCAACGAAGCGATTAGAAGCTTAGTTAGAGAAACCATTATCTCACCAAACGATTTTTTAGTACCACTTTTTGTAGTGGAAGGAAAAGGTATTAAAGAAGAAATTGCATCGATGCCAAATTACTATCGTTACAGTTTAGATTTACTACAAGCCGAAGTAAAAGAACTATGGAAACTAGGCTTAAAATCGGTGTTACTATTTGTAAAAGTACCAGATAATTTAAAAGACAATAAAGGTACGGAAGCAGTAAATCCTAACGGATTAATGCAACGTGCTATTAAAACGGTTAAGAATGCTTGTCCGCAGATGTTAGTCATGACAGATGTAGCATTAGATCCATACTCTATTTATGGTCACGATGGGATTATAGAAGAAGGCAAAGTACTTAACGACGAAAGTGTAGATGTATTAACAGAAATGAGTGTTTCTCATGTTGAAGCTGGAGCCGATTTTGTGGCACCAAGCGATATGATGGATGGTCGAATTTTATCTATTCGTGAAGCCTTTGAAGACGAAGGTTATACCGATGCAGGAATCATGAGTTATTCGGCTAAATATGCTTCTGCTTTTTATGGTCCTTTTCGCGATGCTTTAGACTCTGCTCCTGTAGATGCACAAGATATTCCGAAGGACAAAAAATCCTACCAAATGGATTACGCAAATCGTTTTGAAGCGATTCGTGAAACCGAAATGGATATTGATGAAGGTGCAGATATCGTGATGGTAAAACCAGGTTTATGCTATTTAGATATTGTACGCGAAATTAAAAATGAAGTGGATGTTCCTGTTGCCGTATATCAAGTTTCTGGTGAATATGCCATGCTTAAAGCAGCTGCAGAAAAAGGTTGGTTAGATCATGATGCGGTTATGATGGAACAAATTACAGCCATTAAACGCGCTGGTGCAGATATCATTGCTAGTTACTTTGCAAAAGATGTCGTCAAAATTTTAAATGATTAGAAAATCTACAAACGAAACGAATTTTTGTCATCCTGAGCGTATTCGAAGGGTTGCAAAGGATGTTGTGAAGCTCTTAAACGAATAAAAAGCATCCAACAAAATAAGCTTTTGTCATCGTGAACTCAGTCGAGCGGTTTCATAAGATGTTGTTAAATTTAATATCGTAAATTAGCCAAAAACAAATCCATTTATGACTGCACTAATTCTTTGGGCAACAATTTCTATTTTCTTTTCGTTTTTATGCTCTATACTAGAAGCCGTACTTTTAAGTGTTACTCCAACATTTATAAATGTAAAAAAAAAAGAAGGTAAAGAATATGCAACGACACTGGAAACACTAAAAAAAGATGTCGACAAACCGCTAATAGCTATACTAACATTAAACACCATCGCACATACTTTAGGTGCCATGATGGTTGGTATTCAGGCAGAAAAGCTACCTTATAAATTAGAGTTTTTTGGCATTAATACCGTTGGTGTCGTTTCTGCAATAATGACTTTATTAATATTAGTAGCTTCCGAAATTATACCAAAAACTATAGGTGCTACCTACTGGAAAAGCTTATCTAATTTTACATCTAAAGCATTACTTGTATTAATCTTTCCTTTAAAATGGACAGGTATTTTATGGGTTTTACAACTAACCACAAAACTAATTGGTGGTAAAGGACACGGAAGCGTTTTAAGTAGAGAAGGTTTTTTAGTGATGGCAGACATGGCACATGAAGAAGGTGTTTTTGAAGGTAATGAAAGTAAAATCATTAAAAACCTTTTGACCTTTAAAGAAGTATTTGCAAAAAACGTGATGACACCACGAACGGTTATGAAATTGGAAAATGAAGAAACAACCGTAGAAGACTTTTTTAATAGAAACATGAACCTTCGTTTTTCTAGAATCCCCGTATATTCGGAAACCGAAGACAATATAAAAGGCCTTGTTCTAAAAGACGAAATATTTAAAGAAATGGCTTTAGATAATGGCTCTAAAAAGTTAAGCGAATTAAAAAGAGATATCATCATTGTAGAGAGAAACTTACCCATCCCAACCCTATTTGAAAAACTAGTAGAAACCAGAAATCACATGGCTTTAGTGGTGGATGAATATGGTAGCGTAAGCGGGATTGTAACTATGGAAGATGTAATAGAAACGCTTTTAGGTATGGAAATTATGGACGAAAGCGATAACGTAAGTGACCTACAAAGCCTTGCAAGAAAAAGCTGGGAAGCACGTGCAAAAAAACTAGGCATCATAGAAAATAATAGCTAAGAATAAACATGGAAGAATGCATTATCAAATCTCCTTTAGGTTTCACCAAAATAATAGGTGACGTAGATGGTATTGCATCCGTAACCGTTTTAAATCATATAGAACGCTTCGAAGAAGAAACAGATAAGCTGTCCTTCCAGCGAAAGCTAGAACCGGAAGAAAAAGTAACCGATATTATTCCGCAAGTACTAGAAGAATGCGTCATACAGCTACAAGAATACTTTAAAGGAGAACGCAAACAATTCGATTTTAAAATAAACGCACAAGGTACCGATTTTCAAAAACGTGTTTGGCAAGAATTGCGCAGCATTCCTTATGGTAAAACAACGTCGTACCTTAAACTATCCCAACAACTTGGCGATGTTAAAGCCATTCGAGCAGTAGCAAATGCCAATGGTAAAAACCCACTTTGGATTATCGTGCCATGCCATCGCGTAATTGGTAGTGATGGTAGTCTAACCGGATATGCTGGAGGATTACAACGAAAACAATGGCTATTAGAGCACGAAAGTCCGTATAAACAACAAACTCTTTTTTAATAACAATTCACATTTCTTTTTTTAGAGAAAATATTCTATATTTATAAACTGTAAAGCATTATGAAATTTTTAAAAAAAATATTTAAATTTTTAGTTATCGTAATAGGTTTAACTGTTGCTGTTTTATACATCACAGATACCGATTATCTAATAAAAGCGGTTCGTACTATTTATATGCGCGGTTATACCACAGCTTTTCTAGATGATTATAAAAGGTTTGATAACCAAGTTATAGAAAACGACATACCGCAACCTTGGCCAAACCATAAAAACTATAATACGGTAACAGAAACAGAATCTTTACAAAAAGCCAATAAAGATTGGGGAACGATAGCGTATGTAATTATTAAAAACGATAGCGTTTGGTTTGAAAACTATTATGATGGCTACGATAAAGACTCTAAATCTAATTCCTTTTCTATGGCAAAAAGCTATGTTTCTGGCTTGATGGGAAAAGCGATTAAAGACGGTTATATTCAAAGTTTAGACCAACCAGTTTGCGACTTCTTACCTGCATTTTGTGATGGTGAAGCAGCAAAAATGACGGTTGGTGATTTAAGTAGTATGGCATCTGGAACCAATTGGGATGAAGCGTACTATTCGCCATTATCGATTACAACACGTGCGTATTTTGATGATGACTTAGCAAAAGTTATGAATGGTTTAAAAGTAGTTACAGCCCCTGGAAAAGCCTTTAAATACGCAAGTGGCGACACGCAAATGCTTGCTATGGTGATAGAAAAAGCAACTGGAAAAAAAGTATACAATTACTTAACCGAAAGTTTCTGGAAACCTTTAGGAAGTGAAAATGCTACACTTTGGCAAGTAGACAGTGAAGATCATGATTTAGTAAAAGCGTATTGTTGTATTGCTAGTAATGCTAAGGACTTTGCGCGTTTTGGAAAACTGTACAAAGACCATGGAAAATGGAATGGCAAGCAAATATTAGATTCTGCTTTTGTAGCAAAATCTTTAAAACCTCGTTTTCCTGCTAGTCCAGAATACGGTTATGGTTGGTGGCTTAAAAACCAAAACGAAAAAGACTTTTTTATGATGCGTGGACATCTTGGACAATATGTAATTGTACAACCAGAAGACAATGTTATCATTGTGCGTTTAGGGCACCAGAAATCGCCGGATGCTGGAATTGGAGCATACACAAACGATATCTCTCTGTATATTGAAGAAGCCTATAAGATGTTGAATAATTAAAAAAATACCGCTTTCGCGGAAAGAAAATATGATTAGCAAACTCCACTTGGAAGACATATTGTTTTTAGATATTGAAACGGTTCCGGAAACGGAAAAATTTTCAGAGCTAGACAAAACGAAACAAGAACTTTGGGATGCGAAATCACGTTACCAAAGAAAGGAAGAATTTACTGCGGAAGCATTTTATGATCGTGCAGGAATTTGGGCAGAGTTTGGAAAAATAATATGTATTTCGGTTGGCTATTTTTCCATAACGAATGACGTAAGAACTTTTAGAGTTACTTCCTTTTATGGTGAAGAACCCAAACTTTTAAAGGATTTCAAAAACTTATTGCTTTCGCATTTTAGCCAAACCAAACATTTGCTCTGTGCGCATAACGGGAAGGAATTTGACTTTCCGTACATCGCTAGACGTATGATTATTCATCATATCGAGCTGCCTTTTAAACTAAATTTATTTGGTAAAAAACCTTGGGAAGTACCGCATCTAGACACCTTAGAACTCTGGAAATTTGGGGACTACAAAAACTATACTTCATTGAAATTATTAACCAATGTTTTAGGAATACCTTCTCCCAAAGATGATATTGATGGTAGTGAGGTGTACCGCGTATATTACCAGGAAAACGAAATAGATAGAATTATTGTGTACTGTGAAAAGGATACGATTGCAGTGGCACAAATTTTCTTAAGACTTCGTGGGGATGATTTACTTCTTGATAACGAGATTATTCATATTTAGTATCGCAAAAAGGATGGAGGCTTTGTTGGAGCTCCTCGCAGAGAGCGACTGCCGAGAGCCTGGTTTTTTTTCTTCAAAAAAAATTTGCCCAAACATATAAAAACACAATTTTCAGAGAATAACAACTTCTATTTCTTGAAGACACTTTTCTTAAAAAAGGAATAATAAAAAAGCCCAGAACTTTCACTCTGGACTTTAAAATAGAACTAATTCTAGGTATTAATTATTTAATATTTTATAAACTTTTTAACTTTTGTTTTCTCTCCAATATGTAATTGTAATACATACATACCTTCCTGTAATTTAGAAACATTAATGGTATTGGTATATCTACCTTGAAGTACGGTTTGTCCTAACAAGTTTTTAATCTCGAAACTTTGCGCTTCTAACCCGATTAGGCTTACGTTAAGCGTTTGTTTCACTGGATTAGGATACACTTTAAACTGATTATCTAAAGTATCTACGGTACTCGCAGCATAACTGTACGTAGCGCTTGTTGCTCCACCAACACAAAAGGTTGTTGTTTCTGAACTAGTAAAAGAACTTCCGCTAGCTAATACCGTTCCGCCATCGGTTAAAGAATACGATCCATTTCCGTAAGAACAGCAAATACCATCTCCGTACGTATCCTTAATGGTTAAAGAATAACACCCTGCTGGCAACTCTGTATTTATATTTAAGGTAGCGCCGTCTGCCTGACTACCATAAGTTCCTCCGGATGCCACTACAGCACTAGAACCATCTGTAATAGTCCAAGATGTTTCTTCTGGGTAATTATCAAAAGTAATAGATAAAGTAACATCTGTAGTACCTGAACTTGCTGGACTAACAACTATAGATCTAGATACTTGATTTGCAGCATTCCCTGCAGCATCACTAACATTATAGTTTCTGGTATATGTACCTGCAGTATTTGTATTTACAGTTCCTGTAGTTACGATACTAGAGGTTAAGTTTCCATCTATATTATCTGTTGCAGTAGCACCTTGTTCATTATACGTGTCTCCAACAGTTAAGTTAATCGTTGCGTTTCCTGTTAAAGTAATAACTGGTTTTTCAGTATCAGCCACACCACCTAAACAGAAGTTAGTAGTATCTGAACTTGTGAAAGAACTTCCAGAAACTAAAGTAGTAGAACCACTTGTAACATTAAAAGAACCATTACCATAAGAACAGCAAATACCATCTCCATACGCATCTGTAATTACAAAATCATAACATCCATTTGGCAAACAGTACGTTTCATTTACTGTAGAACCATCTGCATTTGCAGTGGAATACGCACCTGAAGCTACTGTAGTTCCGCTTGTATTTTTGATTGTCCAAGCTGTTTCTTCTGGATAATTATCAAAAGTAATAGATACATTAATTTCATTATCATTACAAGCCGTAGAACAAGGAGCACAATCTGGTCCTCCACAATCTACTCCCGTTTCACTTCCGTTTTGAATACCATCTGTACACGTTGGTGCAGTTACTGCGCCACATTTATCAGATAATGCTAAAGTACGTCTTGCACCTCCAGCTTCTAAAACAGCACGCATTCTTGTTTTTTGTCCTTGTGTAAATAAGTTCATACACGAGTCATTGGTATAATCCATATAATTTTGTGGCATATCTGTAGAAGAACAAGAAGTTTGTCCGATTGGGCAACCACTATTAGAGGTTTGATGTGTTGGTGTATCACTTACAAAATCATTTCCACAGTTAGAATCTCCCCAAATGTGACGCAGGTTAAAGTAATGTCCTATTTCGTGTGTTGTAGTTCTTCCGCCATCATAAGGAGCAGTAACAGCTCCTGTTCTACCAAAAGCGTTATAAATCATAATAATTCCATCTGTTGCTGCAGCACCACCTGGAAATTGCGCATAACCTAAAAGGTTAATTGTTTGTCCACCAGAAGTAGTTGTCATTTTTGGCACCACCCACATGTTAAGATATTCGGCGGTGTTCCAAGGATCAATTCCACCACTAGAAGAACGTTTTGCATCATCATTCGCATTCCAATCTTGACGCGTAGTAGACTTTCTAGTAATACCTGTTGTAGCATTTCCGTTTGGATCTACTGTAGATAAGCAGAATTCTATTTGTGTATCTGCCGCCTGCGACCAACTATTATCGGCATCTGGATTGGTACGTCTAAAATCTTCGTTTAAAACATCTAATTGCGATTGTATTTGTGCAAGGCTAATATTTTCTGTACTATTTCTATACAATACATGTACAACTACTGGTATGGTAATTATACTACCATCTACTCGATATGCACTACTATTATTTTCTAATGCTTGTATTTTAGCTTGCGTGAAATTTTCTATTTCCGTCATTCGTTGTTCCAATTGTGGATCCAATTGTTTTCTATATTCCAGGTTTTCCATGGCAGCACATCTTCGATCTTGAGCGAAAATGGATACAACCATGAAAAAACACATAATTGATAATGTAAAGTTCTTTTTCATACGAATATTGTATTTTTTTAGTTAATATTTTGCTGAAAGTAATATTTTCAATTTAAAAAAATACTTAAATCACATTTTTTCGACGAAATACATTTTATCTGTAAAAAAACCCCTATATTTTACGGTTTTACCGTAATTTTAAAGGATAAAAACACCATTTTTAAGGATGTTAAAAAACAAAATACTCACTATTGAAAACCTTTCTATTTCCTTCTATAATAAACAGGAAGAAAAAGAAATTATACATAACATTTCGTATCACTTAAATGAAAATGAAATATTAGGTATTGTTGGTGAATCTGGCTCTGGAAAATCTGTTTCCACTTTGGCAATATTAGGACTATTACCAAAAAACATATCCAAAATCACCAACGGAAGCATTTTATACAAAGGCGAGGATTTAACAAAATTAGATGCAAAAGGGTTTCAGAAAATAAGAGGAAAAAAAATAGCTATTATTTTTCAAGAACCTATGAGTTCTTTAAATCCTTCTATGACTTGCGGAAAACAAGTTCTTGAAATTGTTATACAACACACTAGCTTAACTAAAACCGAAGCAAAAGCACATGTAATCGATTTATTTGAACAAGTAAAGCTTCCTATTCCGAAAACTACTTACAACAAATATCCGCATGAAATATCTGGCGGACAAATGCAACGGGTTATGATTGCCATGGCAATTGCTTGCGAACCGGAGATTTTAATTGCAGACGAACCCACAACGGCTTTGGATGTAACCGTCCAAAAAGAGATCATTTTGCTTCTAAAAGAGTTACAAGCAAAAACCAAAATGAGTATTCTTTTTATTACACACGATCTGTCTTTGATCTCTGAAATTGCACATCGCGTATTAGTTATGTATCAAGGTGACATTGTAGAACAAGGCAGCATAGAACAAATATTTAAAAACCCAGAAAACAATTATACCAAAGCACTTATAAGTTCTAGACCTTCTTTAAACACAAGGCTAAAAACACTACCGACTATTCAGGATTATTTGCAAGAAACCACTTCCAAAGAAATAATAACAGCCGAAGAAAGGCAAAAACATCACGAAGTTATTTACAGCAGACCTCCTTTATTAGAGGTCATAAATCTAGAAAAGGAATATTTTAGTACTTCTGGTTGGTTTAACAAAACAGTAGGTTTTAAAGCTGTAAACGATGTGAGTTTTAAATTATATGAAGGAGAAACTTTAGGGTTGGTTGGTGAATCTGGTTGCGGAAAATCTACACTCGGTAAGGCTATTTTGCAGTTAGATAAAGCGACAGCCGGAAGCATTTTATATAAAGGAGTAGATATTACTAAAATAGCTCCTCAGGAAATGCGAGTACTTAGAAAAGACATTCAAATTATTTTTCAAGATCCTTATGCTTCACTAAACCCAAGACTTACTATTGGAAATGCAATTTTGGAACCAATGAAAGTGCATAACCTTTATAATACGTATACTGAAAGAAAAGAAAAAGTTTTAGAGATTTTACATCGAGTTGGATTAGATGCGGATGCATTTAACAGATATCCACATGCATTTTCTGGCGGACAAAGACAACGTGTTGGAATTGCTAGAACCATTGCATTACAACCAAAATTAATTATTTGCGACGAATCTGTTTCGGCTTTAGACATTTCTGTGCAAGCGCAAGTTCTAAATTTATTGAATGAATTAAAAGCAGATTTTGGTTTTACTTATATATTTATCTCACACGATTTGGCTGTTGTAAAATATATGTCAGATCAATTGTTAGTAATGAATGCTGGTAAAATTGAAGAGTTAGAGGATGCAGATGTAATTTATAACAATCCGAAAAAGGAATATACAAAAAAGTTAATTCACGCCATACCCAAAGGGCTATAGCATGAATACTTTTTTTGTTAAATACAATAGGCTTGCTATAAATTTGAATGTGTTTCTTACTTTTTTAAAAAGTTTTAAAAAAAATAAATCCGTATTCATAATTCATAATTTTAGGTTAAGTCTATGGTAGACTCGGGTTATTATTTGGTACATTTGGGGACTGCTAATATGAAACTTATTTTAGTATAATCAGTTAAAAAGCACAATAAATCGATGAAATACATTAAATTTTAACATTTCAACTACTTTCGAAGTCCTTTCCTCCTATTTTCAATACCTAAAACATGTGCTACTGGATACTAACTTTTACCATAATTAGAGCGCTTGTCTTCTCCTAATCCTTTTGCCACTTGATTGGTCATTTTAATAACGAAGACTTCTTCCACATTAGGAAAAGATAAATCACGACCATAATGATCTACTTTTTCTCCTCTTGAAGATGGTGTTTTGAACAAAACGGTATGTTATCCTTTTATAATCCTACTCTACTTTATATTGGTATTTAACAAATTCTCCGTTAAAGAATTGTATTTTCATTCCGAATATTAAAGACTCATTTGAATTTCACATATTCGATTACTTTAAATCGGAATAATGGAATTCGCTGTTAATGTTTTTAACTAAAAATTAAACTGCTACAAGCTCATTTCTGGTATTTCTCCTTCCACAATTAAATGACCTTCTGTAGCATTTTGAATATCTTCCACCGAAACTCCCGGAGCACGTTCTAGCAATTTAAATCCGTTTGCCGTTACTTCTAAAACAGCCAAATTAGTAACAATCTTTTTTACACAACCAACTCCCGTTAAAGGCAGACTGCAATTTTTAAGCAATTTAGATTCGCCTGCTCTATTGGTATGCATCATGGCAACAATTATATTTTCTGCACTTGCAACTAAATCCATTGCGCCACCCATTCCTTTTACCATTTTCCCTGGAATTTTCCAGTTGGCAATATCTCCATTTTCAGAAACTTCCATAGCACCAAGAATAGTAAGGTCTACATGTTTTCCTCTAATCATAGCGAAGCTCATTGCGGAATCGAAAAAACTAGCTCCAGGAAGCGTGGTAATGGTTTGTTTTCCCGCGTTAATAATATCTGCATCTTCTTCCCCTTCAAAAGGAAATGGACCCATTCCTAAAACGCCATTTTCACTTTGAAATTCTACTTCTATATCGTCTCTAACATAGTTTGCTACTAATGTTGGTATACCAATACCAAGGTTTACGTAGTAACCGTCTTGTACTTCTTTTGCAATTCGTTTTGCTATTCCTGTTTTATCTAACATGCTCTTTTGTTTTTTGTCATTCCTGCGAAGGCAGGAATCTTTTTAATTGAAACTGTAATTCTGTAAATGGATTCCTGCTTTACTCTTTAATTTCTTTTTAATTATTGAAATCATGAACCTTAGATGTAGCAGGAATGACAATTCTTTAACTTCTTTGTCTTACAGTTCTCTGCTCAATTCTTTTTTCATATTTAGCACCTTGAAAAATGCGTTGTACAAATATACCTGGAATATGAATTTGATTCGGATCTAGTGTTCCTACAGGAACCAATTCTTCTACCTCAGCAACAGTAATTTTTGCTGCACCACACATATTCGGATTAAAGTTTCTAGCAGTACCTTTAAAGATTAAATTTCCTGCAGCATCTCCTTTCCATGCTTTTACAAAAGCATAATCTGCCTTAAAAGCATGTTCTAACACATACATTTTACCATCGAATTCTCTGGTTTCTTTTCCTTCTGCTACTTCTGTACCAAAACCTGCTGGTGTATAAATTGCAGGAAACCCAGCTTGTGCTGCTCTACAACGTTCTGCTAATGTACCTTGAGGAATAAGCTCTACATCTAATTCACCAGATAGCATCTGACGTTCAAATTCTGCGTTTTCGCCAACATAAGAAGAAATCATTTTTTTGATTTGATTTTGATGTAATAATAAACCCAAACCAAAATCGTCTACTCCTGCATTGTTAGAAATACAGGTTAGTCCTTTTATATTCATTTTTACTAATTCTGCTATGGAATTTTCAGCAATACCAGAAAGACCAAAACCACCAAACATGAACGTCATGTTGTCTTGAACTCCTTGCAGTGCTTCTTGTACAGAATTTACTTTTTTATTAATCATTTTTGTAATTTTTTGGAACTGAAAAATACGAAATAAAAAAGCCATTCGGAATAGAATCGCTTTGAAATTATGTGTGACTATTAGTAAATTATTTACTATTA